>NZ_AEVS01000007.1 GCF_000189255.1 Vibrio brasiliensis LMG 20546
AGGCCTGTATCTTGTTGGATACAGGCCTTTTTTTTGAATTTATTTCGCTTAGCAGCCTGCCCCAACAATAGCGATGTCGGTAATAATAATGGTTGTGGTCATTACTAGGCTTTGGTGCTGCATAAAATTAGTTTTCTTTAACGATGTGTGTTTGCTTACCCATACGTTTACCTTATTTTTTGGCCTCACGTCAATGAAAACTTACTATTTTTTGTTCACACTCTGTTTCTGTCATCTTCACAAAAAGGATTTAAATCCTCTACGATTCCAACAACCAATGAAACCATAAGCACATATCATAATAACTAATCGCTATATAAAAGTTGCAACTAGTTCGGAAGTTTTATGCTTTAATTAGTTTTGCAGTGGAATGCAGACAATAGCAAAGGAGTGGCATATGAAAATAATACTTAGCCTATCAGTGCTTCTTTGCGCGTGCTCATCATTCGCAACAGAATTACCTACCTTACCTGCACAGCAAAGCACTTCACCTCATAAAATTTTCCTATCCAGTGAAAATGACCACAACGATTTTGATTCTTGGAAAATCGATGGCGGCTACTCGTACAACATTTTCAGCAAAGTTGACCTCTATGTAGGTGCACGTCTGAACAACAATGACAAAATAAATGAGACGGGATTTTTGAGTGGTGTTAGCTATCAGGTAACACCAAGATTTTCAGTGCAAAGTACCTTGCATTCCTATAACGATGAAACAGTGAGTGAAGGTAAAGACTCAACCATTGCGGCTGAAGTCTCAAGTCGAATGAAGCTGACTGAGAACCTGGATATTCATGCCACTCTCGATTACCAAGAGTGGCAGAAAGGCATCGAAGTTGGCCTTGGTTTCCGTTTTTAGTTCCAGTCCAAAAGTTCAGTAGACATCAATACACCATTCCAGTCGGCGTAAATGTAATCTCCAGGCTGGATCATCTGGTTGTGAACCGTCAATGTCACGTTAACTTCCCCGACGTCGCGCTTTTCCGTTTTAAATGGACAAGTCCCAAGTGCTTTAATACCAAGGTCCATTTCGGCCATCATCGCCACGTCACGCACCGCGCCATTTACAATCACACCTTCCCAGTTGTTATCAATCGCCAGAATCGCCAATTGATCACCGAGTAAGGCTTTTTGGCACGAGCCATGTCCATCAACCACAAGTACTTTACCGGTACCGTCCTGACTAAGCATTTCACGGACTTTGGAGTTGTCGTGATAACAACGAACAGTGACAATTTCACCAAAGAAAGCGCACTTACGACCAAAGCTATGCAGCGGTAGCTCTAGCAAGGTGACTTTGTCCTCATGCTTATCACAAATATCAGGGGTTATATCTTTCATTTTTCCTCCTTGAACTTCTAAATAATAAATCCTTTATCTACATCGGGGTCGCCAATCTCCAAGCAACACCCTTGGCTGTTTTTTATCTAAGCACGAGAGTAAATAGAGTTTCTCCCGCTCAACATAGTAGATGGCATTCTGGCCGTATTTTCGTCCTAACTCGAGCGCCTGTGACTGGCTGATTGAGGCAGCAAAGCTCGCCTCACTCCATGAGAAATCATGGTTACCCACATCGACCGATATACAACAAGTATGGCCTATTTCAGCAGCTAAGTGCCGATTATTTCGATGATTCTCTTGCGTTGATACCCAGACACTACCCGGATTCCACGCTGTAATTATGGCAAAGTTTTGATACTCAATATCACGTTCGAAACGGAAATAGGGATCGCAATAGGCTTGCCACATCTGTGCATCAACTATCATAAAACCAACAGTTTTACATTTACTGGACACTATTAATATTTGTTACATTCTAACTCTTGATATAAATCAACAAAGTGATTGGAATTAACACTTCTACGTTGTTAGCATGCTGTTAACATTATAGAATCCGCCTCAAAGACTAGTAGGATTCAGAGGATAAAGGACCTCTAAGGGTAGAAAAGAAGCACCAAGGATGGCGGGCAATCAAAGAGAGTGTATTTTTGCAGTCTTTGGTTTATTATCAACATCACATTACCTGTATGTTATGTTTTTGCCTAGAATTTATTCTATTAGCACAAATTTTTCACAAGTTTAGGTACCGCCAATGCAAACCCCGCACATTCTTATTGTCGAAGATGAGCAAGTAACTCGTAACACTCTTAAGAGTATTTTTGAAGCAGAGGGATACGCTGTTTTTGAGGCCAGTGACGGTGAAGAGATGCACCAGGTGCTGTCTGACAACCAAGTTAACTTGGTTATTATGGACATCAACCTTCCGGGCAAGAATGGTCTACTGCTAGCTCGTGAGCTACGTGAGCAAGCGAACGTTGCGCTAATGTTCTTAACTGGCCGCGACAACGAAGTTGACAAGATCCTTGGTCTAGAAATTGGTGCTGATGATTACATCACTAAGCCATTTAACCCACGTGAGCTGACTATCCGTGCTCGTAACCTACTAAGCCGCTCGATGAACTCTAGCGTGGTTAGCGAAGAGAAGCGCAGTGTAGACAAGTATGTGTTCAACGGTTGGGTTCTTGACATCAACAGTCGTTCACTAGTAAGCCCAAGCGGCGATGGCTACAAGCTACCTCGTTCTGAGTTCCGTGCCCTACTTCACTTCTGTGAAAACCCGGGTAAGATCCAGACTCGTGCAGACCTGCTTAAGAAGATGACAGGCCGTGAGCTTAAGCCACACGACCGTACTGTTGACGTAACAATTCGTCGTATCCGTAAGCACTTTGAATCTGTATCTGGTACACCAGAAATCATCGCAACGATTCACGGTGAAGGCTACCGCTTCTGTGGTGACTTGGAAGAGTAATCTCACTCTCGAATAGATATTAAAATGGAGCCTTACGGCTCCATTTTTTCTTATTGGTAATAAAAAATGCTCACCATTTGGTGAGCATTTTCGTTTCAACGCTGAACAAGGTTAGCCCTTGCCACCTTTAATCGCATCAATGATTTCAGTTGTTGAACAGCCATCTTCGAAGTTAAGTACTTTAACTTCACCGCCGTTAGCAATCACTTCCTTACCACCAGCAATCTCTTCTGGTTTGTAGTCGCCGCCTTTCACTAGCAGATCCGGAAGAACTTCAGAAATCAGTCTCTGAGGTGTGTCTTCACCAAACGGCACTACCCAGTCCACCGCGCCCAGACCAGCTAATACAGCCATACGGCGGTCTGTTGGGTTCACAGGACGACCAGGGCCTTTCAGGCGCTTAACTGATTCATCAGTGTTAACCGCAACGATCAGACGGTCACCAAGCTCAGCAGCATGGTTTAGGTAAGAAACATGGCCTGCGTGAAGAATATCGAAACAGCCGTTAGTCATTACGACTTTCTCACCGCGCGCCTGAGCCTTCTTAACAGCTTCAATCAGTGCCTGCTCTGCAATCACGCCAAAATCAGTGTCCTGACTGCCGTGTACCGCTTCAGCGAGTTCAATAGTCGATACGGTAGATGTACCCAGTTTACCAACCACAACGCCTGCTGCAGCGTTCGCTAGTGCACACGCTTCGTCAAGAGGCTTACCTGCTGCTACAGAAGCGGCCAGTACAGAGATAACGGTATCACCCGCACCTGTCACATCGTAGACTTCTTTGGCTTGAGTCGGCAGGTGGAATGGTTCCTGACCGCGACGAAGCAAGGTCATACCGTGCTCACTGCGAGTCACAAGCAGAGCTTCGAAGTCAAATTGTTCGATTAGAGCAAGACCCTTTTCAACCAACTCTTCATCGGTTTTTACTTTACCAACCACATGCTCAAACTCAGCCATGTTTGGCGTCAGTAGAGTTGCGCCACGGTAACGTTCGAAGTCTGCACCTTTAGGGTCGATAAATACAGGTACGTTTGCCGCACGCGCTTTTTGAATAAATTGCTGAACGTGTTCTAGTGCACCTTTAGCGTAATCAGATAGCACCACTGATTTCACTTTTGGTAGTGCCTGTTCCATACGATCCAGAATCAGCTCTGCATCAACGTTTTCAAACTTATCTTCAAAGTCTAAACGAATCAGTTGCTGACCACGGCTAAGTACACGTAGCTTTGTGATGGTTGGGTAGTTTGGCAAGCCAACGAAATCACATTTCACTTTCAATGCTGAAAGCGTCTCATTGAGAACTTTGGCAGGTTCATCAATCCCTGTTAAACCAACAATATGAGCATGTCCACCAAGAGAAGCGATGTTCATCGCTACGTTAGCTGCACCACCTGGTCGCTCTTCGTTGTTTTCTACTTTTACTACAGGCACTGGTGCTTCAGGGGAAATACGGCCTGTTGGACCATACCAATAGCGATCTAGCATTACATCGCCGATAATAAGCACACCAGAATCACTGTAATTCGGTAGGATTGGCTTCATTGTGGATCTCCAAATTCTAATTCGAGCGAGAGTTTAACATAGTGTTTTAGTGGTCAAAACCTATTCGAGCCACTCGTGCCATAGTTTAGTCACCAACTGGCGTTCGTTGGTGAATTTTTCTTCAGCCACATCCGCATCCAGATTCAAAAGGTTGCGATGATGGATTTGATCGCGCATGGTCGTATAGGCGTGAGTCAGTGCCATCGCATCCTGCTCTTCCATGATTCCCTGAGCCATCATACTCTCGAAGATTCGTACGTTATCACTCCAGCGAGTGAGTTTAGGTTTGTCGTGGCTGTAGCGTAAAACAAGGTATTGAGCCAAAAACTCAACATCGGTAATTCCACCAGGATCTTGCTTAAGCATAAAACGTCCTGCTTTTTTGCCGCCGAGATGATCGCGCATTTTCACTCGCATCTCAGAGACATCTTTTATCAGGGTCGCTTCATCGCGGTTGATAGTGAGAATCTCATGTCGGGTAGCGGCAAACGACTGCTGTAGTGGTTCGTCACCGTAAATCATTCGCGCACGCACCAGCGCCTGATGTTCCCACGTCCATGCTTCTTCTCTCTGGTATTGTGCGAAAGCATCGCTAGGGCTAACCAGCAGACCTGACGCACCTGATGGACGTAAGCGAGTATCCACTTCGTAGAGAATTCCTGAGGCGGTTCGGGTTGAGAAAATATGGATAATTCTTTGTGCCAGGCGCAGGTAAAACTGACGGCCATCAATCTCTTTCTTGCCATCGGTGTACGTTGTGACCGGACAGTCATGCATAAAGACAATATCAAGGTCTGAGTTATAACCCAGCTCCCAGCCACCAACCTTACCGTAACCAATCACGGCAAAGCCCTTACCATCACGCTCTTTAAGGTGAGTAGGCACACCGTATTTTTCCGCCATCTGCAACCATGCCTGACCAACAACAGACTCAACAATCGCCTCTGCAAGGTAGGTTAAGTGGTCACTTACTTTCATTACAGGCAACACACCAGCAATATCGGCAGCGGCAATACGAAGAATACAAATCTGTTTGAACTGGCGCAGCGCTTCCATCTGCTGCTCCATATCATCTTCAGGAATACGGGCCAAGAAGTCACGCAGCTCTGTACGATAGCTATCAAGAGGAATCGGGTTATACAGTTGCTGCGGATCGATAAGTTCATCAAGCAGAATTGGGTAACGACCCAACTGCTCTGAAATCATCGGGCTGGCTGTACAGAGACGAACCAGTTGAGTCAGTGCCGCACTGTGCTCATCAAGCAGTTCCAGATAGGTGGTACGGGTAACAATTTTGTGTAGCAGATGAAGCACTCGCGGTAGACCAAATTGAGCGTCTTGATGAGAGTAGATGGCAGCAAACACTTTTGGCATCAGACGGTTAAGTACTTCACGTCCGCGTGGTCCAAGCGTCTTTTTCGCTAAGTCCTGTTTAAACTGAATAATGGTACTGGCCATTGTTTGAGGTGATTCAACCGCAATGTCATGCTCAAGAATGTTTTCAATCACGTCTTGCTTTGCAGCCATATCCCACAACTCAACAAAGTGTTTCGCGATGTCTTGCTGCTCTTCCTCTTCATCGCCGATTAGGTCAGCGAAAACGGCATGAACATTGGCCATATGAGTCTGCACGTCCGCGATAAGATCCGCCCATTGGGTATAACCCATTGCCACCGCAAGTTGAAGCTGTTCGAGCTCGCATTCAGGCAGTGTCTGAGTCTGTTTATCAGCCATCGCTTGCAACAGGTTTTCCAATCGGCGTAAGAACTTATAAGCGTGACGTAAAGCATGTGTCTCTTGCTTGGTTAGTTGCTCTAACTCTTCAATCGCATTAATGGTTTCTAACAACCCACGCTGTCGTAAGCTTGGTTCACGACCACCACGAATCAACTGGAACACTTGCGCAATAAACTCAATTTCACGAATGCCACCGGCACCGAGTTTAATGTTATTGCTCAATCCACGACGACGCACTTCACTACTGATCATCGATTTCATGCGACGCAGAGACTGAATCGCACTGAAGTCGATATAACGGCGGAATACAAACGGACGCAGCATTTGGCGCAGCTCCTGATACTGCGGGTACATTTCACTGCCCATCACTCGCGCTTTGATCATCGCGTAGCGTTCCCAGTCACGTCCCTGCTCCTGATAATAGTCTTCCAGGGCAGCGTAGCTCATCACCAACGGACCACTGTCACCAAACGGACGCAAGCGCATATCGACTCGATAGCAGAAACCATCAAAAGTCTGCTGATCGAGCGCCTTAATAATTCGCTGACCTAAGCGAGTGAAAAACTGCGCGTTGGCGATACTACGACGCGTCCCTTGAGTCTCACCATTTTCTGGATAGGTAAAGATCAGATCGATATCTGAAGAGAAGTTCAGTTCGCCACCACCTAGCTTACCCATGCCAATGATCAACAATGGCTGAGCTTCTCCCTGTGCATTGGTCGGTGTGCCCCACAACTCACAACACGCGTCGTACTGCCACTGGTAAGTTTCAAAGATCATTGCCTCTGCCAGTTGAGACAGATGACTCAGGCTCTCTTCAAGTGTCCATGACGCGGTGAAATCACGCCAGGCGATATAAGCCATTTCCCGATTGCGGAACTGTCTTAGTACCCGGTGACCTTGCATTTCATCGCTACAGTCACTGAGAAGAGCCGCCAGCCTTTGACGATATTGCTCCTGACGTGACGGTTCCGCCAGCATCTCAGGTAGACATTGCTGCAAATGCTCATCAGTAACCAGCGCTCCACTAACAAACTTACTCAGACCCGCGACGTAGCTAAGTTGTTGTCTTAACGATTCAGGCCAGTGAGACAAGGCATCAGATTGAAACAGTGATTCAGTAGCAGATTGGGAGATGGAGACAAGACTTTCTGGCAGTTGCATGATTCTTCCTTGTGATAGAAATACCAGTCGAGGGAACGGTAACCCTCTATTTATACCAATAAAAAACGCCCACTAGTAGCCAGTGGGCGTTTATTGCAATCAAGTTGAGAGGCTAGACCTTAAACGATGTGATCTTCTTATCTAGCTCTTCAGCATTTTGCTGCATGATTTCAGATGTTTCCAATAGTTCAGAGACGACGGTGACTGAGGCTTCAACCAGCTCGCGAACATTGGTCAGGTTCTGGTTCATCTCTTCTGCAACACTGCTTTGCTCTCCCGCAGCTGTTGCAATCTGGAAGTTCATATCGTTAATCTGATTGACCTGATCAACAATGCCATCGAGTTCACTGCCGGCGTTAGTCACCAGTTCAACACCTTCAGCGGCTTCAACAACACTCTTCTCCATCAGTTCCACCGCAGAGTTTGCGCTTGATTGAAGTTGAGAAATCATCTCTTGAATTTCTACCGTCGCCTGCTGGGTACGTTGTGCAAGGTTACGTACCTCGTCGGCTACGACAGCAAAACCTCGACCTGCTTCACCAGCACGTGCTGCTTCAATTGCCGCATTCAAAGCAAGCAGGTTAGTTTGTTCTGAAATACCCTGAATCGTACCAACAACACTGCCAATTGAATCAACACTCTCTTCAACCTGATTCACAGCCTGCGCAGAAGCAGAAATGTCTTTAGAAAGCTCACTGATTTTCAATACTGTGTCTTGAACGAAACGCTGACCTGTCGCGGCTTGTCCTGAGGCATTTTCAGTTAGGGATGACGCATTCTGTGCATGACCTGCAACCGTCTGAACCGTTGAAGTCATCTCACTCATTGCCGTAGCTAACTGGTCAATTTCATTAAACTCTTCCTGCGCTGACTCTTTAGTCTCAGACATGCTCAGCGTCATTACTTCAGTTAATCCAGACAGCTCCTGAGAGGCATCGATCTGTAAACGAATCATCTCTTGTAATTGGACACGAGTCTTTTCCAGTTCACGCGCTACATCACCATATTCGTCTTTACACGCCATTTCGATAGGCACTGAAAGGTCTCTTTCTGCCATCAATTTAATAGATTCGCTTAGATATTGGGTTTGACGTAACATAACCCGAGCAGCAAATAGTAAGAGAACGACGAATACCACTATCATGATTGCTGTTTGCCAAGCGACTTGCACCAGATAAGCTTCGTAATGCTGTTGTGCAACCTGAGCGTCTTGAGTAGCGGCGAGAAGAGAGTCGTAAAAGGTGCTTGCGTCCCAGAGTTGCTTACCGATGATCAACAGTGTACTGAATACCATCAGCATCACCATTTTAGGAACCAGTCGGATATCCGTGATAACTCGTTCCCACGGCTTAAATGCCATCTTGGTCATTGTCCGTTCTCCAATATATGAATTTTTTGATTTCAGTGCCTTATACTAGAGTGATGCAGCTTCTTTCACTCCCCCGAACGCGCTGATTGTTATTTTTTTCGAGCCTCGTATGAAAAGAGATACTACCAAAGACGATACAAAACCGATGAGCTTGTTGTCACTGATCCTGTCATTTATGGCGCTATTTGTGATCTCGGGCTTATTGTTTTTTCCACTACGCCCTGAAACTCGACAAGTACTTATCGGCTTAGACTTTATTATCTGTAGCATTTTCATCCTGCAGCTCAGCGTAGATATGATCCGGTCGACAGATCGTGTGCAATTCTTGAAACGACACTGGATCGACTTTCTCGCCAGTATCCCGATGGTTGAACCGCTGCGATACGCACGAATCTTCCATATCATGCGGGTGATTCTTGTTATTCGTTCCAGCCGCTACATTTTTAGCCAGCTACTCAATAATCGCCGTGAAACTACGCTGGCCTCGATCCTTTTGTTAATGGTTATTCTACTCACCGTTGGATCGAGCATGATGCTCATGATCGAAGGCTCTTCGCCTGATGCCAATATTCAAAGTGGTGGTGATGCTTTGTGGTGGGCACTGGTGACAATATCAACGGTTGGTTATGGCGATCACTACCCTGTGACTGATGGCGGTAAATTTTTAGCTGCGGGGTTGATCATCTGTGGTGTTGGCTTATTCGGTATGATCTCAGGTCTGATTACCTCTTTGATCACTTCTCCAAACAAGGTTCAAACCCAGCGTTCAGAGAACAAAGAGCGACTACTACGTGAACTGGTCGAGAAACAAGACCAGATCCTTAAACGTCTCGATCAATTAGAGAAACAGCAATCAAAACGGGAGCCATAAGGCTCCCGTTGTTTTTTCTGTCTGACTTTACCTAGTCTTGCCAGTATGGCTGAGCTTCAATACAGATCACTCGAGTCTGCTCCATTGCGTGGAGTATTGAGTTCTCCTGACGGGCCAGCCAGCGTTCAAGCTGTTCGCGCTCTTCACCTTCTAGCTTATCAACTAGCTGCTCGATGGTTTTAAGTTTAAGCAGGTCATCAGTACCATGCAGCAGATCGCTCCACGGTAAACGGAAGCCATTACGCTCTTCGACGTCGAACAGACTGGCAAAGCTTACACCAGTATAAAGGTTACGCATCAGGCGGTATTGCTGTTCAATGTAATCCTGACTAGTCAGATTGCGCTCTGGTGGAAATGCTTCCATTAGCTCAGCCCAAGTACGGTCAAGTTGCTGAACCGAGAAATGTTCAACATTAAGCGCCATTTTTTCACGCGACTTATCATCGAGGAATGGCTGCCAACCACGAGTAAGAATCCAGCGACTTAAGTCCAGTAAAAGACCCGTATAGCGAGCCGAATTCAGAAGCTCTAGAATCTGTTCGCGCTCAGGCAATTGCTCTTGCAATAGTTTCAGCTCGCCAACAAGGAACTTACGCGCATCGAGTTTACGTAGCGCATGCCCTTTATCATCAAGCAAATCTTCGAGATAGTCATAGTCGTGTAGCCACTCAAGATCTTGCTCAAGCCATTTTAGCTCCTGACGCAAAATCGCACTCGCGCGGCGCGGCACTACGCCACCATACACAGTTAGGATCTGACGAATAAAGCTGATTGAGTTTTTAATCTCATGCACCGCTTCGATTGAATCGCGTTCTGCGTAAATCTGTTCGTGGTAATGCCAATGTGAAAGCGCATGCTCCAGCGAGTTGATAAAACACGATTCAACGGTGTCATTCTTATCGGTAGCGACTAAGGTTAATGGTTTTACCTCGTCACCGGTGTAACCCATCGCCAGGCGATAACCTTTAGCCGCTTTACTCAAGTTGCCAAGGCGCATACCGCCATCTTCCGAAAAGCTACGAGCCAGAGTAAACAGAGCATCAGTCTGACCAGACTTTAGCTCAAGCTCCACTTCACAGATCGGGTCTTGCTTACCATTTGCCTCTACCATGCCCTGGTCAAACGCGACTTCGACCTGACTACCATCAGGCATGCCAATCAGCCATTGTTCTCGGGTGAAGTTGGTTGAGAAAAGTGGTTGTAGTTCCGACTGTAGAGTCGCTACGTCTTTACCAGCAGGCCAGATGTCGCCCGGATGAAGGATTAGCTTAGGGTCATTGCTATCATGTTCAGCATTGTACTCAGGTCTTTGGTGCAATCCCGCTACCACACGCCCTGATGTCTTAACTGTTTGAACATATACATCATCAAAACGACGAATCCTTAGACCAATATCGTGCTGACGAAGCCAATTATCAGGCGTATCAAAGTAAGTGTTACCTAACTCTCGACAGCTGTGCTGAAGTACTTTGGTTTCAGAAATCTTAGTACGTAAAGTGTCTGAAAAATCGGGAGAAACAAAAAACTTCAGTTCTATCTCGGTTTCCATAGTTATACCTTTCAAAGCAGATAGAGACAGGATATTGCCTATTTTCTTACTCGGCAAGAAAGAAATATCGCCCCAATGATGATCTAAAACAGTTTTAATGAGTGATTTAATGGGTTAACATGCGCGCCTTTATAGCCATCGTTCAACATTTCGCCATGAAATGGTGTATGTTAGTTTTTAGGTTATATTAATTGGGTTGAATGACCATGCCAGTAAATACAATTATGGGGTTATTTGCAAAGTCCCCTATTAAACCTTTGCAGCGCCACGTTGTGTGTGTAAACGAATGTTGCTCGCACCTAGTTAACTTCTTTGAAGTAAGTTCAAAGGGTGACTGGGAGAAAGCATCTGAAATTCGTGAGCAGATTTCTCATCTAGAGAAGGAAGCCGACGTTCTTAAGCGCGAAATTCGTCTTAAACTTCCTCGTGGTTTGTTTATGCCTGTGGATCGTAGCGACATGCTTGAGCTACTAACACAGCAGGACAAACTAGCAAACCTTGCAAAAGACATTGCTGGCCGAGTATATGGCCGTCAATTGACTATCCCTGCACCTCTTCAAGAAAACTTTATCGCGTACGTAAAACGTTGCTTAGACGCAGCAGAGCAAGCGCAAAAAGTTATCAATGAGCTTGATGAGTTATTGGAAACTGGATTTAAAGGCCGTGAAGTAACACTTGTGGCTGAAATGATCCACCAACTGGATGTGATTGAGGACGACACAGATGCGATGCAGATTCAACTTCGTCAACAACTAATGGCGATTGAAGCGGATCTGAATCCAATCGATGTGATGTTCCTTTACAAAATTCTAGAGTGGGTAGGTGGTATTGCTGATCAGGCGCAACGTGTTGGTGCGCGTCTGGAAGTAATGTTGTCTCGCTCATAAACATAAGTTAACCAAATAACGAAGAGCATCTAACTAGTTCACACCCCTTATAGGCGATAAATACTGACGCGCTGAAGGGGTTTTGTCGTGCTTAATTTTTGCTCCGCTTGTTATCAACAACTAGGTATTACGATGGATATCCTTGCGAACTACGGCACTGTCCTGATTCTTATTGCAGCAGTCTTTGGCTTTATGATGGCTATCGGTATTGGCGCAAACGACGTAGCCAATGCGATGGGCACATCTGTAGGTTCAAAAGCACTAACCGTGAAACAAGCGATCATCATTGCGATGATCTTTGAATTTGCTGGTGCATATTTAGCAGGTGGTGAAGTAACCGACACTATCCGTAAAGGCGTAATTGAAACGTCCCTATTCGCTGAACAACCTGACGTACTTGTCTACGGTATGATGTCAGCTCTACTAGCCGCTGGTACTTGGCTGCTACTTGCTTCTTACATGGGTTGGCCTGTATCAACCACTCACTCAATCATCGGTGCAATCATCGGTTTTGCGTGTGTTTCTGTAGGTACAGAAGCAGTGGACTGGGGCAGTGTACAGGGCATCGTAGGTAGCTGGATTATTACGCCTGTTATCTCTGGTTTCTTTGCTTACGTTATCTTTGTCAGCGCTCAGCGACTGATCTTCGATACTGAAAAACCTCTGTTCAACGCGAAACGCTTCGTACCTGTGTACATGTTCATCACAACTATGGTGATTGCACTGGTAACGATTAAGAAAGGTCTTAAGCACGTTGGTCTTCACCTATCTAATGGTGAAGCATGGATGTGGGCAGCCGTGGTTTCTTCAATCGTAATGGCAGGCGGTTACTTCTACATCCAGAAGAAATTTGCAAGCCGTGAAGACGACCATGGTTTCGCTGGTGTAGAAGGTATCTTCAGCGTACTAATGGTTATCACAGCGTGTGCGATGGCATTTGCTCACGGTTCTAACGACGTAGCAAACGCGATTGGTCCTCTGTCTGCTGTTGTTTCAACAGTTGAGCACATGGGTGAAATCACGACTAAGAGCACAATCGCTTGGTGGATTCTGCCGTTGGGTGGCTTCGGTATTGTTGTTGGTCTTGCGACACTAGGTCACAAAGTAATGGCTACAGTAGGTACTGGTATTACAGAACTGACTCCAAGCCGTGGTTTCGCAGCTCAGCTTGCTACTGCTTGTACTGTTGTATTGGCTTCTGGTACTGGTCTGCCAATCTCAACCACTCAAACACTTGTTGGTGCGGTTCTGGGCGTAGGTTTTGCTCGCGGCATCGCAGCTCTTAACCTGGGTGTTGTACGTAACATCGTGGCATCTTGGATTGTTACCCTACCGGCTGGTGCACTACTAGCAGTGGTATTCTTCTACGGTATTCAGGCGATGTTCGCCTAATCAATAACGTCAGTGATGTGTTAACTCACTGTCATTATTGACTCAAAACCGCATAAAGGGAGGCTAAGCCTCCCTTCTTTGTTGCAGTCACCTCAGAAACTACTTACTATTTGGCTCTAGAATTATATAGATAATGGGTTTGCAGACCCTCTTAGACTGTTAAAGGATTTACCGTGAAAAAACTGGTTTGCTTCGTTTTGGCTTCGATGCTCGCTGTTCCAGCGGCATTCGCTCAAGACCGTTATATCTCTGATAAGCTATTTACCTATATGCACTCTGGTCCAAGCAACCAATTCCGCATTATCGGCAGCGTTGATGCTGGAGATAAAGTTAAACTACTTTCAACCAACAAAGACTCGGGATATACCCAGGTACAGGACAGCAAAGGTCGTAAAGGCTGGGTTGAAAGCCGCTTTGTGACTAACCAAGAAAGCATGGCACTTCGACTACCAAAGCTTGAGAATGAGCTGAAAGATGTTAAAGAAAAGCTGGCGAATGCCCGTTCTAATGCTGATCAGGAAAAAGCGGGGTTGGTTGACTCGCTAGAAACTCGTAATCGTCAAATCAACGAGCTCGAGCAAGGTTACAGTGAGATGAGCCAACAGCTGTCTGCTTCTCAAGAAGAAGTTCGTAAGCTGCGCGCTAAGCTTGATACTCAGAAAGATGACTTGCTGCTTAAATACTTTATGTACGGTGGTGGTGTTGCAGGTATCGGCCTACTGCTAGGTTTGATTCTTCCTCATATCATTCCACGCAGAAAGCGCTCTCCATCAGGCTGGGCATAAGCTTTCATCAGATACAAAAAAGGTCACGTTTACGTGACCTTTTTGCTATCTAGCCCTTCCAGTCATATAAGGCTGGGACTTCTATCAGTTCACCTTCAAAGCGAATCAAGCAGGCTTGTTGTTCAATCGCTACCAGCTCAACACTATTGCTAATCCAATCCCCTTCACTGTATTCCACACCATTGATTTTCACCCAGCGCTTGTTAGCTTTGCTCGAATAAACATGAGTCTGAAAGTTCATTGCCGGCAGCTTTCCGTACCAGCGTTCTGGCTGATGGGAAAGGTTGGATGCGGTATTGTCAGAACCTTCAGGCTTTTCTGTTTGCGGTCTCGAATTCAATACCGTTTCAAAGCGCTGCGCCAATTCAGGAGAAAGCCCGGACAAATCGATCCCCTGCAACAGGTCAGTCTGCCCATTATCGCTTTCTGAGCGGGCTGTCTGTCCGCTCACTGGCAGTGGTTCAGGTAAGGGGTCACCATCATACTCATCTTGAACAAAATCATCCGAGTTTACACTGGGCTGTTGATAGGTAACCGCTAAAGGCCCAAAGTCCGGCGCAGCCTCAACCTGATATTCAAACGGCACTTCAATCGATACCGTTTGGCTCACATTAGACTCAAGCCACGACTGTTTCTGAGACTGATAGGTCTGTAATGCCACCACGGCAGCGATAAGGGTTGGAGGCACGAGAGCTATAGCAAGATAGCGTAAACCTCGAGAGTGAGCCTGCTGTGGCGCCGCAAGCTGAGACGATACGGGGATCGCAGAGCCAGAGGCCAAATGACTGCGCTCTGAGTGTTTGAGCTGTTGCATTACTTTAGACATCGGTTGTCTCCTCGTTCGCCGTTAATGTTGGCGCACCTGGCTGTGATAACGTCTCTAGCAAACGCAATGTTTTCTGTCCTGCGATGCCATCAACACTCAACCCTTGCCAGCGCTGGAACAACTCGACTTTGTTCTTTAACTGCTGATCAAACATCGGGCTATCAGACTCAGCTTGTCCCAACAGCTGCGACAAGTGCTTATCAAGCAAAGCAACCTGCTGACCTTGCATACCCGGTTTTAAGGTCTCATCCCAGTAACCTTTCCAGATATGGCGATATTCACCGTGCCAGATCTCTTCCAGCCACTGTCGTTCAAATTCAATCAGTTCATCATTAACAAGCAATTGAACCTTGGTCGCCGAAAGTGCGTAGAGCACAGCAAAGCGCGGTTGACCATCAATGTCCAAGCTCAATACCACAGGAGTATTGCTTTCAGCCAGTTGAGACAAGTTCCCTTGTTCAACCGCACAGCGGAATAGCCCCTCACGGTTATCAAGGCAAAGCTGATCTAACACAGACGCTCGATAACCCCATACTTTGTATAATGCTGCCAGTGCCTGTTCCTGGTTAGCCGGCTGACTGAGCCGTTGTTTTAGTGATGGCGGAAAAACGGTTTCGATACGTTCGACATTCTCTACCTGAGGAAACTCCTGCTGAAGCAACTGGGAAAATGTCGGAGCCAATAGCTTAGGAGTGACGACATAGGCAGCAACCGACAACCCACAGGCGACAGCAAGCGCCACAATGGTTTTAGCAACAGCACTCTCTTTACCGGCAACCTTATTACGACCGGGTTGAACTGAAGCGGTCTGAAAACTCATCACCTCATCACATGTCGCTTGAACAGTGGCATTGGTTGGCTGAGGTTCTCCGTTCGTATACGCACGCTTAAGACAGGCATCACAAACCAGATTTATCAGTCTGGGAATACCTTGAGTGTGGCGAGCAATATATTTGATGGCGGTAGCAGAGAACAACTCCGGAGAGCCACCAGCAAGCGTGAGACGGAATCGTATATAGTCGCGTGTCTCATCTGCACTTAGCGGTAACAGATGGTAACGACCAGTGACTCGCTGAGCCAACTGTCTAAGCTGAGGCATCTGTAGTTTATGTTGCAGTTCAGGTTGACCAATCAGTAACACCTTCAGTAACTTTTGGCTTTCAGTTTCTAGGTTAGTCAGCAATCTCAACTGTTCTAATACGTCCGCAGATAGGTGCTGAGCCTCATCAATCACCAGCAAGGTTTGGATACCCTGGGAGTGATTGTCTAGTAAGAACTTATGAATAAGCTGATTGAGTTGCTTTAGTGAAGAGTTAGGCGCATAGCTCAGTTCAAACTCGTCACAAACCGCCTCAAGTAGTTCGATATCTGAAAAGGTCGGATTGAGAATCAACCCTGCTCGAGTGCTCTCTGCTAGAGTATTAAGTATCGAGCGCGCTATGGTTGTTTTACCTGTACCAACTTCACCAGTTAGCATCGCAAAACCGCCACCCTCGCCTAGTCCGGCTTGGATCTGGAAGATAGCTTCTTTGTGTCGACGGCTCTGATAAACAAAACGAGAGTTAGGCACAATTGAAAATGGCAGCTCTGTCAGCGCAAAATATTGTTGATACATACTTCTCGTCTCTGGGAATTTGTTGCTAAGGAAAGTACCATTGCTGGCTCAAATAGCCAATGGCAATATAAACAAAAGGGAGAGCTAGGTGCAAAGATACCTTGTTGGCGGCGCAGTTCGCGATCAATTACTTAAGATCGATGTCTATGACAGAGACTGGGTTGTGGTTGGTTCCACACCAGAACAACTGTTAGAAAAAGGCTACACCGCAGTTGGAAAAGACTTCCCGGTGTTCCTTCATCCTGAAAGTAAAGAGGAACATGCCCTAGCCCGTACAGAGCGCAAAATTGGAGCAGGCTACACTGGCTTTGAATGTTACTTTGCCGCTGATGTCACTCTTGAAGAAGATCTTATGCGCCGCGATCTTACCATCAATGCCATGGCACAAGATCCAAACGGAAACATCATCGATCCATTTAACGGTCAGGCTGATCTCAATGATCGGGTGCTGCGTCATGTCTCTGATGCTTTTACTGAAGATCCTCTGCGTGTATTACGTGTCGCTCGTTTCGCAGCTAAGCTTGATCATTTGGGCTTTACCATCGCAGAGGAGACTCTGGATTTAATGCGCCAGATTGCCCATTCAGGCGAACTGTCTAATCTGACTCCAGAACGCGTCTGGCAGGAGTGGCACAAGTCGCTCTCAACTGAAAACCCTCAGGTCTTCTTATCGGTTTTAAGAGAGTGTGATGCTCTCAAGATACTCCTACCAGAGCTAGATGCTTTATTCGGAGTTCCTCAACCTGAAAAGTGGCACCCAGAGATCGATACTGGTATTCATACCCTACTAGTGGCAAAACAAGCTGCTCTATTGAGTAAGTCTCTACCGGTACGCTTCGCTTCTCAGGTCCACGATCTGGGTAAAGGCATCACACCTGAGTCAGAATGGCCAAGCCACAAAATGCACTGCCATACTGGCCTAAAGCTGATTAAAAAACTGTGCCAAAGGGTGCGGGTACCGAACGAATTCCGAGATCTTGCCTTAATGGTTTGTGAACAGCACTCTAATATCCACCGCGCAGCAGAGCTTCGTCCGGAAACCAAGCTGAAAGTGCTCAACAAGTTCGACGTCTGGCGCAAACCGGAACGCTTACATGACATTCTGATTTGTTGTATGGCTGATAGCCGTGGTCGCACTGGCCATGAAGAGATTGATTACCCACAAAGAGAGCTCTTTACCAACGCTTATCAAGCCGCATTGGCAGTGAATGTACAAGACATTATTAAAGATGGATTTAAGGGTGCTGATATTCGCACTGAGATGGAAAAGCGCAGGGTTGAGGCTATTCGAGAGGCTTAAGTAGATTCCCTACTCTCACCTGCATCACTCTATGGAATGACGCAAACAAAAACGCCTCCGAAATCAGAGGCGTTTTTTTAAAGCTTTAAGCTAATAATTCAAACTATGAATTACTGACCTTTAACTTCTTTAAGACCGTTGAAAGGAGCGCGCTCACCTAGAGCTTCCTCGATACGGATTAGTTGGTTGCTTTCTTTTAGGTATAGCAGCAACACGGTCAGAACGGCTCATTGTTCTTAGAGTCTTAAACGCAAAATGCCCCACTAAAAAGTGAGGCATTCATTTAAAGCTTTAAGCTAATAATTCAAACTATGAATTACTGACCTTTAACTTCTTTAAGACCGTTGAAAGGAGCGCGCTCACCTAGAGCTTCCTCGATACGGATTAGCTGGTTGTACTTAGCTACACGGTCAGAACGGCTCATAGAACCAGTCTTGATTTGACCTGCAGCTGTACCTACCGCTAGATCAGCGATAGTTGCATCTTCAGTTTCGCCAGAACGGTGAGAGATTACTGCTGTGTAACCTGCGTCTTTAGCCATCTTGATTGCAGCTAGAGTCTCAGTTAGAGAACCGATTTGGTTGAACTTGATAAGGATAGAGTTAGCTACGCCTTTCTCGATACCTTCAGCAAGGATCTTAGTGTTAGTAACGAATAGATCGTCACCTACTAGTTGAAGCTTGTCACCTAGTAGTTCAGTTTGGTGCTTGAAGCCAGCCCAATCAGACTCGTCTAGACCATCTTCGATAGAAACGATTGGGAATTGGTTAGCTAGCTCAGCTAGGTAGTGGTTGAACTCTTCAGAAGTGAAAGTTTTACCTTCGCCTTTCATGTTGTAGATGCCAGCTTCTTTGTCGAAGAACTCAGATGCTGCACAGTCCATAGCTAGAGTAACGTCTTTACCTAGTTCGTAACCCGCAGCTGCAACAGCTTCTGCGATAACTTCTAGAGCTTCAGCGTTAGACTTAAGGTTAGGAGCGAAACCACCTTCGTCACCAACTGCAGTGCTGTAGCCTTTAGACTTAAGAACTTTAGCTAGGTTGTGGAATACTTCTGCACCGATACGTAGACCTTCTTTAAGAGTCTTAGCACCAACTGGTTGGATCATGAACTCTTGGATGTCAACGTTGTTGTCTGCGTGCTCACCACCGTTGATGATGTTCATCATTGGTAGAGGCATAGAGAACTGACCAGCAGTACCGTTTAGCTCAGCGATGTGCTCGTATAGAGGCATGCCTTTAGCAGCTGCAGCAGCTTTAGCGTTCGCTAGAGATACAGCTAGGATAGCGTTAGCACCGAACTTAGATTTGTTTTCAGTACCGTCTAGCTCGATCATGATAGCGTCGATTGCAGCTTGGTCTTTCGCATCTTTACCAACTA
Source organism: Vibrio brasiliensis LMG 20546 (assembly GCF_000189255.1). Classification (GTDB taxonomy): domain Bacteria; phylum Pseudomonadota; class Gammaproteobacteria; order Enterobacterales; family Vibrionaceae; genus Vibrio; species Vibrio brasiliensis. The sequence continues at coordinate 19,227 of NZ_AEVS01000007.1, forward strand.
GAGCTTCAGCGATTTCACCGTTTACAGCTTCAACAGCTTTAAGAACACCTTTACCTAGGAAACGAGCTTTGTCGCCGTCACGTAGCTCAAGAGCTTCGCGTGAACCAGTTGATGCGCCAGATGGAGCAGCAGCCATACCTACGAAACCGCCTTCTAGGTGTACTTCAGCTTCTACAGTTGGGTTACCACGTGAATCGATGATTTCACGACCTAGAACTTTAACGATCTTAGACATTGAATGTTTCCTTCTCGTTGAATATATAATGTCAAAATTAAAGGCAGCAGCACTACTAACGCTACTGCCTGTATTCCTTACTTCTCTAATTCGTTGCGCTGGTAATCGCCAGCTGCTTTAACGAAACCTGCAAATAGTGGGTGACCATCGCGAGGTGTAGAAGTGAACTCTGGGTGGAACTGAGCCGCTACAAACCATGGGTGAGCTGGGTTCTCAATAACCTCAACCAGTTTCTTGTCCGCAGACAGACCAGATACTTTCAGGCCTGCTTTTTCAATTTGTGGACGAAGGTTGTTGTTCACTTCGTAACGATGACGGTGACGTTCGTGGATCGTCGCGCTACCGTATAGTTCACGAGCTTTAGTACCTTTCTCCAGGTGACATAGCTGTGAACCAAGACGCATAGTACCACCTAGGTCAGACTTCTCAGTACGTTCTTCAACGTTACCTTCGCCGTCAACCCACTCAGTGATTAGACCGACTACTGGGTACTTAGTTTCTTTGTTGAATTCTGTTGAGTGTGCGCCTTCCATACCCGCAACGTTACGTGCGTATTCGATAAGTGCCACTTGCATACCTAGACAGATGCCAAGGTAAGGTACTTTGTTTTCACGTGCGTATTTCGCAGCAAGAATCTTACCTTCTACACCACGATCACCGAAGCCACCAGGAACAAGGATAGCATCTAAACCATGTAGAGCTTCTTCACCTTTGGTTTCTACGTCTTGTGAATCAACGTACTTAATTTTCACGCTTAGACGGTTCTTAAGACCTGCGTGCTTAAGTGCTTCGTTTACTGACTTGTATGCATCCGGAAGTTCGATGTACTTACCAACCATACCGATAGTAACTTCAGCAGTTGGGTTCGCTTCTTCATAGATAACCTGTTCCCATTCAGAAAGGTCAGCTTCAGGTGCAGTAATGCCGAAACGAGAGCAGACAAGATCATCTAGACCTTGAGACTTGATCAGTTGAGGGATCTTGTAGATTGAATCTACGTCCTTCATAGAGATAACTGCTTTTTCCTGAACGTTACAGAAAAGAGCAATCTTCTTACGTTCGTTCGCTGGGATCATACGATCTGAACGACAAACTAGAATATCTGGCTGGATACCGATAGACAGTAGCTCTTTAACAGAGTGCTGTGTCGGTTTAGTTTTAACTTCGCCCGCTGCTGCTAGGTATGGAACCAGAGTCAGGTGCATAAACATTGCACGCTCACGACCTAGTTCTACTGCTAGCTGACGAATAGCTTCCATAAATGGTAGTGATTCGATATCACCCACTGTGCCACCTACTTCAACGATAGCAACATCATGGCCTTCAGAACCAGCGATTACGCGGTCTTTGATAGCGTTAGTGATGTGAGGGATTACCTGAATCGTTGCACCTAGGTAGTCACCGCGACGCTCTTTACGTAGAACGTCAGCGTAAACACGACCTGCTGTGAAGTTGTTGCGCTTGGTCATCTTGGTGCGAATGAAACGCTCGTAGTGACCAAGGTCAAGGTCAGTTTCAGCGCCATCTTCTGTGACGAACACCTCACCGTGTTGAGTCGGGCTCATAGTGCCTGGGTCAACGTTGATGTAAGGGTCAAGCTTCATCATAGTCACTTTAAGACCACGAGCTTCTAAAATAGCCGCAAGAGATGCTGCTGCAATACCTTTACCTAGAGAGGATACAACCCCGCCAGTAACAAAAATGTAATTTGTCGTCATGTTTAACCTGAAATTGGTTGAATGAGGGAAAATGGATTTCTTCTGGACGGGATATAAATATACCAGAAGCCCTTTTCCGCTACAACGTGAAATCTATCACACTGCAATTTTTTATTTTTTGCTTCAAATCAAATTCGAGTAACGGTTTATTCTCCGCTGACCTCTCGTGATTTAACCTCATCCCAAAAGGCATCAAGCTGTTCAAGATTAAAATCAGTCAGTTGCTTGCCTTGCTCTGCTACCAAACCCTCGACACCTTTAAAACGTCGCATGAATTTAAGGTTGGCTTTACTCAAGGCCACTTCAGGGTCTTTACCTAAATGACGCGCCAGATTAACCGTCGCAAACAGCAAGTCCCCCAACTCTAACTCAACCTTTTCATCATTAGGCGTAACCTGTAGCGCTTCGTCCATAACCTCTTCAATTTCTTCATGAACCTTGCCTACAACAGGGCCAATTGAATCCCAATCGAAACCAAATTTAGCGCACTTCTTCTGAATTTTTGTAGCACGAGAAAGCGCCGGTAGAGAAACTGGTATTGAGTCTAGAATACTTTGCTCACTTTTGCCTACCTGAGCTTTTTCTTTGGCTTTTTCCGCTTCCCAGTTAGCATTTATTTGCTCTTCGTTCTCAAATTCGATATCCGAAAAGACGTGAGGGTGACGACGAGTCAGCTTTTCATTAACTGTCTCTACGACCTCGGAAAAATCAAATAGCTGTTGCTCTTTCGCTAGCTGGCTGTAAAAAATCACCTGAAACAGCAGATCACCCAGCTCTTCTTTGAGATTTGACCAGTCACGATTCTGGATAGCGTCAACCACCTCATAGGTCTCCTCGATAGTGTGAGGAACTATGGTATCGAAGCTCTGTTTCAGGTCCCAAGGACAACCATTTTCTGGATCACGCAGCGTTGCCATGATCTGTTCTAACTGTTCAATTGGGTGACTCATCTTTAATCTCTTCCTTTAAACAAAAAGGCGAGTAGCCAAAACCACTCACCTTCAAAATATATCCGGATTGCTTTTACTAAGTAGTTGGCTCTCCTAACAAGGCAGCAAACTTATGAGGTTCCTGAGCATAGCTCGTCATGTGATGGAGCGAAATAAGTGCAGCTAACGCAGTTAGAGAGCCAAATACGACAAAACATTTTTACTAAGTAGTTGGCTCTCCTAACAAGGCAGCAAACTTATGAGGCTCCTGAGCATAGCTCGTCTATGTGATGGAGCGAAATAAGTGCAGCTAACGCAGTTAGAGAGCCAAATACGACGTAAAAATTAGCCTAGGCGTTTTACCGACATCACATCTTTGATCTGCTCCACGCGTTTAGACACACGAGACAAGATTTCCACATTGGTCACTTCCAGATCAAAGTCCATGATCGACATTTGAGTACGGTAGTCGACACGACTCTTCATACTGGTCACTTTGATTTTCTCGTTGGCGAACAGGGTTGTGATGTCTTTGAGTAGGCCACCACGTTCCATTGCTTCTACTCGTACTGTCAGAATGTATGAGCCGACAAAACCACTGCCCCAGACTGTATCAATGATTCGCTCTGGCGCATGAAGACGCAGTTCTTCCAGTTGCTCACAATCGTTGCGGTGTACGGATATACCACGCCCTTGGGTAATGTAACCGGCGATTTCGTCACCCGGAATCGGCTGACAGCAACGAGCCAGATGCGTCATCAGGTTATCGACACCTTCAACGACTACCGCATCTTTCTTTGGTCGGCTTTGCGCAGCCGCTTTGCTGCCCGCTTCCTGAAGTTTTTCTAACGCTTGTTGATCTTCTTCTTCTGCGGTCGGTTTATTTACCAAGGCATTGATGTGGTTAATGATCTGGTTGATACGCAAATCACCGCTACCGACACCAACGTAGAGCTCGTCAGCACTGTTAACGTTAAAACGTTTCAGCGCATACTGCTCTGCATCTTTTAGTGTCGCGCCAATTTTGTTCAGCTCAGTTTCAAGGATCTCTCGACCGGCTTCTAGGTTCTTCTCGCGGCTCTGTTTACGGAACCATGCGTTGATCTTGGCACGCGCTCGCCCTGACGTTACGAAACCCATTGACGGGTTCAGCCAGTCACGTGATGGGTTAGGTTCTTTAGCTGTGATGATCTCTACCTGATCACCCATGGCTAACTTATGCGTGAAGGGAACGATACGGCCAGCAACTTTGGCACCGATACAACGATGGCCCACTTCTGAGTGAATGTGGTAGGCAAAATCAAGTGGCGTCGCCCCCATTGGCAGGTCGACCACATCACCACGAGGGGTAAAGGCATAAACGCGGTCATCAAATACCTGACTACGCAGCTCATCAAGCATTTCCCCTGAATCGGACATTTCTTCCTGCCAATCCAGTAGCTTACGCAGCCATGTAATTTTCTCGTCGTAACCACTACGGCCACCGCCGCCCTCTTTGTACTTCCAGTGCGCGGCAACCCCTAGTTCGGAGTCTTCGTGCATATCTTTAGTACGAATCTGAATCTCGATGGTCTTGCCTTCAGGGCCAAGAATCACGGTATGGATTGACTGGTAACCATTCGGCTTGGGATTCGCTACGTAGTCGTCAAACTCACTTGGCAGGTGTTTGTACTTGGTATGAACAGTACCTAGAGCGGCGTAACAGTCTTGCAGTTTGTCGGCAATAATACGCACTGCACGGACATCGAACAGCTCATCAAACGCCAGACCTTTCTTCTGCATTTTTCGCCAGATACTGTAGATGTGTTTTGGACGACCACTCACCTCAGCATTGATCGATGAAGCTTTCATCTCAGACGTTAAGTCATCAACAAAGTCTTGAATGTATTGTTCACGCACGATGCGGCGTTCAGATAACTGTTTGGCAATCTGTTTGTAGGTTTCTGGTTGCTGATAACGGAAAGCGTAGTCTTCCATTTCCCATTTCAACTGACCAATACCGAGACGGTTCGCCAGAGGTGCGTAGATGTTGGCACACTCTTTTGCAGCTGCCTGACGAACTTCTTCTGGTGCTTTCTTTACTTCAACCAGGTTGGCAATACGTTCTGCCAGCTTGATGACCACACAACGGAAGTCATCTACCATCGCCAGTAGCATGCGACGGACGTTATCAACCTGAGCAGAGGCAGCACCGCCTTCCATAGTGACGTTCAGTTGACCAAGAGCGGCCATCTCTTCAACACCATCAATCAGTTTAATGGTCTCTTTGCCAAAGTCCTCTTCAAACTGTTCTCTGTCGTAAGCACCGCTGGAGACGAGTGGAAATAACAATGCAGCCACCAGCGTTGCTTTGTCCATCGACAAGGTGATGAGGATTTCGATCATTTCACGTCCGCGCCACAGCAGTAGCGGGCCCTGATCGTTGCCTTCTAGTATCTCTTCACCGCGACGGTAAACTTCTTTTAAGCGCTTAGCAATTTTTGGATCTTGTTCCAGGCTAGCAATCCACTTATCTAGCTCAAACTGTTCGTCTTGATTTAAATGTGCGCTTCTTACCGCAACCATTATCTTCGTCCTGTTATATTTTTTATCTTCGAATTCCCTCGCATTGAGACTAACAACTGTCGAGGAAGTTCGTTTAATCCTTCACAAATAGTGCCATCGACTCTAGATGGCTGGTATGCGGAAACATATCAAGCATACCTAATTTCTGTAATTTATAGCCCTGACTGAGCAAGCTTTGCGAATCTCTGGCTAGGGTAGCAGGATTACAAGAAACATACACAACTCGACTCGCGCCAAGCGCTGATATCTGCTCGATGATGCCACTTGCCCCAGCTCGCGCAGGATCGAGCAGTATTTTATCAAATTTCTCCGCTGCCCAGAGCTGACCAGAAACATCTTCTTCCAAATTCGCCTGATAGAAAGAGGCGTTTTCTATCTGGTTAACTTTGGCATTGTAGGTCGCTTTTTCAACCATAGCGTCAACGCCTTCAACACCAGTTACACTCGTCACTTGCTTAGCGATAGGTAAACTAAAGTTACCCAAACCACAGAAGAGATCCAGTACTCTATCCTGTTTAGTGAGCTGAAGCCAAGAGAGAGCCTGCTCAACCATCGCTTGGTTTACCTTCTGGTTAACCTGAATGAAGTTGTTCGGCTCAAACGGAATCGTCGCACCAGCTTCTAAATAGTGGGCCGACTCACCCACCACTCTATTGAGCTGATCACTCTCTGGCATCAGGTAAAGCGTAGCTTGATGCTGCTGGGCGAAGGATTCCAGTGCCTGCTGGTCCTGAGGTTTAAGCGCTTTCAAATGGCGTAGCACAATGACCTTGGTGTTATCACCCTTAACCAACTCTACATGGCCAAGGTTTTCCTGATTGGAGAACTGCTGAAGAAGCTGGTAAAGAGGCTTGAGCAGTGCATCTAACTCCGCATCTAATACCGGGCAGTGAGTGACATTGACGATCTCTTTGCTGTTTTTCTTTCTAAAACCAAACTCGAGCTGACGCGTTTTTTTATTTAGCTTGATACTCACTCGAGCGCGACGTCGATAGCCCTTGTCGTCACCTATAATTGGGGAATCCAGTTCGATGCTTTGTCCGGCGAACTTACTCATAAGTTGACTGAGTGTCTGCTGCTTATACTCTTGCTGTGCATCGCTGGACAAATGCTGCATATTACAGCCACCACATTCATGGTAGTGGGCACAAAATGGCTCAATACGTTGTTCGCTGCTTTTCTGGATTTTGATTAGTTTTGCTCGAGCAAATTTACTCTTGCTCTCAGTAAGCTGCGCTAAAACTTGTTCACCCGGTAGCGCACCTTCGATAAAGATCGGCTTGTTATTTTGATATGCCATGCCCGCGCCGTGATGATCCAGCTTTTCAATCGTGAGAGATTGGTGCTTAGTATTGAGTTGAGTTTTCTTCTTCGGTTGGAAAAAACGCGCCATGTTTTGTGCCTATTTCTTTGGTCTAACGACCCATTGCTCGAATTGCTGCTTGTGTCCCAAGCTTTTATGCTTGAATCATTGTCTGAGCCGACTGAGTTGATTATGCTTAAGGACTCGACGACTTCGAAAAATTTTGGAAGTTATTTTCCCATATCCACACCACGATGTTTAGATAATAATGACAAGATATGGCTTACGCGCCCGCGTTATTACACTCACGTTAGCACCGACCCTTATTATCGGCCTGCTTTTAAGCGCATTTTTCTCTTTCAATCGCTATCACGACTTGGAAAAGCAGGTAATCAACTCTGGTTTGAGTATTATCGAACCTTTGGCAATTGCCAGTGAGGATGGACTAAAAAATAATAGCCGCGAGTCAGTGCGCCGAATCATTAGTTACGCACATCGTAAAAACTCTAAGTTTGTTCGCAGTATTGCGGTATTCGATTACAACCATGAGCTGTTTGTTACCTCAAACTTCCATCCCAACTTCGAGCTGCTCACTTTTCCACGAACTGAACCCATTCCACTGTTAGTAAAACAAGAGTTACAAGAGAATACCCTGATTCTACGGGCGCCAGTGATTGCTGAGTCGGGACTGGTCGCGACAATTAAAGGGCAAGGAGCCGGTCCAGCACTCGGATATGTTGCGATAGAACTCGATCTCTCTTCGTTACGTTTGCAGCAATATCAGGAAATCTTTTCTGCCTTTTTAGTTCTGCTCATCGGCTTAGGCCTGTCGGCGGTGTTTGCATACCGACTGATGTATGACGTTACTCGCCCTATTTCGCATATGAAAAACATGGTTGACCGTATTCGTCGTGGCCACCTTGATGTACGTATCGAAGGTAAGATGCATGGTGAGTTAGACTCATTAAAAAATGGTATCAACGCCATGGCTGTCTCGCTGTCTGAGTATCACGTTGAAATGCAGCACAGCATCGATCAGGCAACCTCTGACTTACGTGAGACTCTTGAACAGCTTGAGATTCAGAACGTAGAACTGGATATCGCCAAGAAGCGCGCCCAAGAAGCAGCACGAGTTAAATCTGAATTCTTAGCCAATATGTCCCATGAGCTACGTACTCCTCTAAACGGTGTCATTGGCTTTACCCGTCAGATGCTCAAGACAACCTTAACCAATAGCCAGACCGACTATCTGCAGACGATCGAAAAATCGGCCAACAACCTGCTTAACATCATCAATGACATCCTAGACTTCTCCAAGTTGGAAGCAGGTAAACTGGCTCTGGAAAATATTCCGTTTGATTTCCAAGGTTCATTAGAAGAAGTAGTGAGCTTGCAAGCGACCAGTGCCCACGAGAAGGGGCTGGAGCTGACGCTGAAAATCGATCCTAAGATCCCTGCAGGACTCGTTGGTGACCCACTGCGTATTCAACAGGTGCTGACCAACCTGGTCGGCAACTCAATTAAATTTACTGAGCGCGGCAACATCGATATCAGTGTAGAGATGCGCTCACAGAAAGATGATTTAGTCGAACTGCAATTTATGGTTCGCGATACAGGTATTGGTATTTCGGAACGTCAGCAATCACAGTTGTTCCAAGCCTTCAGCCAGGCAGACGCAAGTATCTCGCGACGCTATGGTGGTACCGGCCTCGGTCTGGTCATCACCCAGAAACTGGTTAGTCAGATGGGCGGCGAGATCAGCCTGACCAGCCGTCTTCACCAGGGTTCTACTTTCTGGTTTACTCTGCGTCTGTCAGCAACCGATATGCCGGTCAGTGAACTACTGGAAACTCAGGTTCTTCGTCAACGTTCACTGCTGCTTGTTGAACCAAACATGCAGGCAGCTTCTGTTATTCAGCAGACTCTGGTTCAGGAAGGCTTAGTCGTCACTTACCGCTCTTCACTGCCAGAAGAAATCGAGAAGTATGACTATGTACTGCTCAACCTTGCCCCAAGTCGAGACAATGATATAGCGACAGTACAAACTTGGGTTGAGCAGGCAATGCGCTGCGCTCCTCACGTAGTGGTAGGTACGCCGAGTACCAGTCTGGCACTGTCTGATCACCTGATTCAGAAATACCATATCCACTGTATTACCAAGCCACTATCCCGACGTAAGTTGCTACAGACATTGGCGGCGAACCAAGAGAGTATTCCTCTGCTAGAAAGTGTCGATGAGAACAGGGAAACCCTGCCTCTGACAGTGATGGCGGTCGATGACAACCCTGCTAACCTGAAACTGATCAGTGCCCTGCTGCAAGAACGAGTCGAACATGTGATCACCTGTACCAATGGTATTGATGCGGTCAAGCAGGCCGAAGCTCAACATTTCGATATCATTCTGATGGATATCCAGATGCCTCATATGGATGGTGTGACGGCGTGTGGCAAGATCAAGCAAACTGAGTTAAATGCAGGGACACCAGTTATCGCCGTTACCGCTCACGCAATGAGTGGCGAGCGTGATCGCTTGTTAACAGCAGGTATGGATGACTATCTGACTAAACCAATTGAAGAGCATGTCTTACAGCAGGTTTTGATGCACTGGAGCCCTCATACTAAGGAAGAAGAGTTAGAAAAACTCGATATCATGAGTTCTGCCGTGGTAATCGAAGGTCAGGCTGAAGAAGTCGTCCACACTGAGCACAACAATATGATCATCGACTGGCAAGCGGCACTAAAGCAGTCGGCTAATAAAGAAGATCTTGCCCGCGATATGCTGCAGATGTTGGTCGATTACGTTCCTGAAGTCAGCGCTATTGTTGAAGGAGCCTTAGAAGACGACCACTTTGATACGGCACAACTGATTCATCACGTCCATAAACTCCACGGCAGTAGTTCTTATTGTGGTGTACCGAGACTAAAGAACATCTGTGCAACGATCGAAAAAGAGCTTCGTTCAGGCACTGATATCGAAGAGATAGAACCTGAACTGTTTGAGCTGCAAGATGAAATGGAGAAGGTTGTCGCGAGCGCTAAACCCTATCTGGCAAACTAGCTACCATCGCTAGAAATCTGATGATAAAAACGGAAAGCGTTCTTACTAGCCTGCTTTACTGAATACATAGCCTGGTCTGCCTGATGGACCAGCTTTTCAATATCTAGCTCAGAAGAAGAGTCTATTGCCAAACCGATACTGCAGCCGACCGATACCGGCTGCTGATTGAAATCTACTGGCTGATTAGCTAAATGGATTGCCTGCTGAGCGATATTCTCTAGCAGAGCATCATCTCTTTGCTGAAGTACCAGATAGATAACAAACTCGTCACCACCGATTCGCCCCACGACTCCGGGTATATTGCTTTCCGATTGCAGGCGAGAAAAACGCTGTGCAACATGAGTTAATATCGTATCCCCTGCAGCATGACCGTAGGTGTCATTAACCGCTTTAAAACCATCTAGGTCAATAAGAAGCAAGGCAATGTACTGACTTCTATAGGTGGCAGCCCGGACATACTTTTCACAGCCCAGACGATTCTTAAGTCCGGTGAGAATATCTTGTTCGGCGAGCTTACGGTAATACTGCTCCCAATGCTCAATCTGTCCTCTCAGTTCTCGCTCTCGTTCAATCGCCTGACGAGAACTGTCAATGAAAGTATTGACACTATGCACGACGACGCCAAGCTCATTATTGCGATTGGCTTCATCAATAGGAATCGTCTCCGCTTTGCCCGGCGTTATTGAATAGAGGGAATTAGACAACGCTGTCAGAGGGTGACCAACTATGCGCTCAAAGATTAAAATCAATGCCACAACGGTAACTAAAAACTGCACCACAACAAATAGCAGTTGATAGAGCACTTTAGAGAGCGCTTTTTTCTGTAATACTCGTTGATTACTGTGAATATAGAGCGTACCGATTGACGAGCCATCCGTTGGTGAATAAAGGCGATAAGTATTGGCGTTTTGCCATACGTTGCTTTCATCATCCAGAATGCGAACCGACGAAAAAGCCACCCCATCCTGACCTTCAAGCATGACTGCGTTGATTTCCTGATGGAGCATTAGTGCATCAATCACCTCATTGGCAATTTCACTATTGTTAACATAAACCGCAATCGCGGCTGAGCCAGATAACGAGAGAGCAAGCTTCTGCTCAAGCTCATTATGGCTTCTATCCGCCTGTTCAATACCGGTTGGCACCAGAATCAATAAGGCGATACTCAGATAACAGAATGCCAATAGCGATACCATTTTTAGCATTCTGTTTGATAACGATTGTACTTTGGGCTTATTCATCGATAGCTAAAATAACCTTCACGCCAGATTCCTGTGCTGGTAACACTTCGGTGTAGCCAACCGCCTGCGGGTTAGATAAAAGTTTGTCAATTAATAGCTGTTCAGCTTCCACTTGCTCAGGTGCGCGCATACTGCCGGAAAACTTAAGTTTGGCCCAATAAGCATTAATTTGGCTTTCACGCATATTGGTTACACGCTGGAAAAAACGACGCCGGCTATCACCGGTGCGATCGAGAACTTGATTGATGTAGGTCGTACCAAGCAGCTTCTTCCTCCCTAAATAGAGGTCGGCGATGTCGTCGATATCTTCCACTGTCATGTCAGAAATTGGACTGTCATTACCGACCACCACATACAGCTGAGCATTAACGTGGAAGCTTACTATTAACATTAGGAGGTAAAGAGGTATACGCATACTCCCTCCTCCTAAAAGATAAAGTTTAGGTTAAGGGAATAGACTTGAGCATCCCGCCCCTGGCTTATCGCGCTCACATCAGCAGCCCATAAACCATACCCATAGTCCTCAATATCGATGTAATCGACCTGAGCCTTCAAAGCGAACTGAGGTGCAATATCCCAACGCATACCCAATGAATATGTTTGCTGATCAATCCGAACTGAATTAATACCTACCTGAGCGCCGGTTTGAAGGAGTGCAAATGAAGGGTCAACGACTGACCAGTCGGATTCAGCCTGATAATAGGAGTGCTCTGGACTAAAACGGCTATAAATAACATAGGGTGTAACGCTATTAACTGTGTAGCCAAGCATACCGTAGCCACCCGTTCCCTGCGGGATAGATTCTTTGTCGGCATTAATATGGAACAACTCCGTCTTGAATGTCCATAAGCCATCAAAGTAGTGCACTGCTGCCTGATAGTAATCAACCTCTTCACCTTCAAGTGTGATCAGGTTTTGCGCGGTCGCCGCTTCTTGACTAATTTGCGGGATATTCAGCGCGGAGAGCTGACCAAGCTGGTTTTGCAGGCTGTTGATGCTGGCACCCTGAGCAACGCTTAGTGAGCCAACATGAGCATAAGAGAGTTGCCAGGTCCAGGAGCCTTGCTCCACTTCGAATGAGGCGCTGAAAACATCTTCGATTTCCGCTTTATAAGATTCGATGGTTTGCGGAACCTCACCCATTTGCTCATTACGGCCATACTCGAGTTCGAGTGACCAGTTGAAGTGAGAGTTATTTGAGAAGTAACTGACACCAACACCATCAAGGGAGTTAAAAACGATACCGCCATAGAGTTCTTGTGGTGGTCTGACCCACAAATGAGCAAAGTCGATATCACGACTATCGGCAGCGATATAAGCGCTGACACCGATTCGACCAGCACGGAAACTCCAGTGCTCATTGGGTACATAACGAATAAAGGCGAGTTCGGTTAACTCATCAAAGTCATTCTCAACACTGTTGTCGAGCAGCCACTGAGTCGTCAACGACCATTGGTGATTGAGCATAGCATCGAGCTGAACACCGATATTGGAATCAGTATCAAACGAGCCGTTATCTGCAACTTTCGCAGTATGAGTGATATCTCGACGATAAGCGATATCGTCTTCATTTTCGTAAGCGTAACCAAGAGTACCAAAGCCGGACGCTTGCCACTCAATTGCTGTAGCATTACCACTGAAAGCAAGTAGCAGCATGCTAGAGAGCACGGTTGCTTTTATTGATTGGAATTGAATGCGCATATCAAGCTGCCCTTAACAAGTAAAATCAGCCAAACGTATAAATCAGCCATAACCATTCAGTTATGCAATAACTTTATAAACTAATGACTTAAATTACCAATCCGGGTTCTTTTTTTGCGCTATAGACAAGAAAAGCGACCTTAGGCCGCTTTTGCTTCGAGAATGACGGTTGCTACTGCGTAATGCCGCTCATCTGATATAGAGAGGTGTATATGGGCCACTTGCATGCGCTGAGCAATCTCAAGCGCCTTACCCGATAAGGTTAAGACCGGTTTACCCAATTCATCATTGGTGATTTCAAAATCGTGAAAACTCACGCCAAGCGCAATGCCTGTCCCTAGCGCTTTCGAAGCCGCCTCTTTAGCGGCGAAGCGCTTAGCTAAAAAGCGCCCTTGCTGCTTCAGGCCAGCCATTTTCGTTAGCTCATTATCAGTCAGAATACGTCTGGCAAAAGGTTCACCACTGCGGGTGAACGCTTTTTCTACTCGTTCGATTTCAGCAATATCAGTGCCTAAACCAACTATAGCCATAGCTTAACGACGCGCTTCAACCATTAGAGCTTTCATATCAGCAACCGCTTTATGAAGACCATCAAATGCGGCACGGCCAATGATAGAGTGACCAATGTTCAGCTCATAGATTTCTGGGATCGCAGCAATTGGAGCAACGTTGTGGTAAGTCAGACCATGACCTGCGTTGACTGTGATACCCAGATCAGCAGCGTAGCTTGCACCTGCAGCGATTTTTTTCAGCTCATCTTGCTGATCTTCTTCGGTTTCTGCATCCGCGTAATGACCAGTATGTAGTTCAATGAACGGAGCGCCACACGCTTTCGCTGCATCGATCTGTTCACGGTCAGCATCAATAAACAGCGATACCTTGATACCCGCCTCAGTCAGTCTTTGAGTTGCGTTTTTCACTTTTTCAAGCTGACCAACAACATCCAGACCGCCTTCAGTCGTTAGCTCTTCACGCTTCTCTGGTACCAAACATACGTATTCAGGCTTTGTCTCTAGAGCAATCTCGACCATCTCTTCTGTTACGGCCATCTCTAGGTTCATGCGTGTTTGTAGCGTTTCACGTAAAATACGTACATCACGATCTTTAATATGACGACGGTCTTCACGCAGGTGAATAGTAATACCGTCTGCACCCGCTCGCTCAGCAACTTCTGCCGCATGAACTGGATCAGGGTACTTAGTACCTCGCGCGTTACGCAAAGTCGCAATGTGGTCGATATTCACACCTAGGTAGATTGAGCTCATTTTCCAATACTCCGTGCTTGATACCAGATTCATCAATCATCTACTGATCAATGTTTTTGGTATAGGGAACCCTTGCTCTGGATATAAACAGTTCCCGGCTTTTTAATGGTTTGCCGCCAAGATACGGCTTTAATGCTATACGTGTAAAGCGTTTTGCTGCTTTAAGTTGTTCTTTTGTGGTGAATCTACGTTCACTGATGGCAATCAGCTCACTGCCGTAAAAAGTCAGATTATCTTTACGTACCGAGGCAATAAAGCCTTTTTGCTCCCGATAGCGATATGTCATGTTTGGCTCAACAGGTTCACCTGTGCCAGCACAGTGCATAAAGTCGACTCCGTACCCCATTGCCGAGAGCATAGCTAGCTCAAATCGTCTCAAGGCAGGCTCTGGATTATCACACTGAGCCAGTTCAGTTAAAGCATGTAAGTAGTCATGGAACAGCGCTGGCATCGGGACTTCTGCCATTAAAACACGCCCCACCAGCTCATTAACGTACATCGCTGAGTAGAGGTTAATACCAGACAGCGGCAAGCCAAGGCTAATTGGCTCAGCCTGACGAAGCGTTTTCATCGAGCCATTACCCGACCACTTAAGCAACAACGGGGTAAATGGCTGTAATGCACCTTTGAGATTAGAACGTTTACTGCGTGCCCCTTTTGACATCAAAGTGACTCGCCCGTACTCCTCACTAAAGACATCAAGGATTAAACTTGATTCACTATAAGGACGGCGGTGCAAAACAAAACAGCGCTGTAAGCCATCAGAAGACATAGAATCTGCCAGATAAATGTTACATAAAAAATAAGGAGCCCATTGGCTCCTTATTTGGTATTAATCGGAGCGAAGCGTCAAGCCTCGCACTCGTTATAGGTCATCAATGTAGCCAAGTGAGCGAAGTGCACGCTCATCGTCTGCCCAACCTGATTTAACCTTAACCCAGGTTTCAAGATAAACCTTACGACCGAACAGCTCTTCCATATCAAGGCGCGCTTCACGACCAATAGTTTTGATCTTTTCGCCGCCTTTACCAATAACCATTTTCTTCTGACCGTGACGCTCTACAAGAATAAGGGCATTGATATGGAAACCGTCAGTTTCCGGGTTGTAATCAAAACGTTCGATTTCAACTGTCACTGAGTAAGGTAGCTCTTCACCAGTAAAGCGCATCAGTTTTTCACGTACAATCTCTGATGCCATAAAACGCTGTGAACGGTCTGTCACGTACTCTTCAGGGAAGTGGTGCGTTGCTTTTGGTAAGTGCTCACGAACATGCTTACGCAGTACATCGATGTTTTTGCCATGCTTTGCAGAGATAGGCACAACATCAACAAACTCCATCTTCTTCGACATTTCCATCATGTGTAGCATGACGTCATTGCGGTCTTGTACGTTGTCGACTTTGTTGACACACAGCACGACAGGGAAGTTAGATTTCTGGAGCTTGGTCAGAACCATCTCATCATCACTGGTCCAGTGCGTACCGTCGACCAGGAAGAAAACCAGGTTTACATCACTCAGTGAAGAGTTAGCCGCGCGGTTCATCAAACGGTTAATCGCACGCTTTTCTTCGATGTGTAGACCAGGAGTATCGACGTAGATTGCCTGGTAATCACCTTCTGTATCGACACCCATAATACGGTGACGAGTTGTCTGAGGCTTACGTGAAGTAATAGAAATCTTCTGACCTAAGATACGGTTCAGAAGTGTCGATTTACCTACGTTTGGACGACCTACAATCGCCACAAAGCCACAGTGTTGATTTTCTGGCGAACTTGCTTGCTCGGTATTCGATGAGAAAAACGCATCGATATCAAATTCGTTGTTGTCTGTTGAATCAGTCATTGGTCAGTTGCTCTAGTGCTAATTCAGCAGCCGCTTGTTCTGCCTTGCGGCGGCTGGTGCCTTTACCAATAACAGGTTGTCCAATACCTGCTACATCACACGAAACCGTAAATTCTTGGTTATGTGCTTCACCTTTAATATTAGTCACTGTGTAAGCAGGTAGTGGTTTTCTTCGACCCTGAAGGAACTCTTGGAGACGAGTTTTCGGATCTTTTTGTGAAACCCCTGGCTTAATCGCATCAAGACGAGTTTTGTACCAACTCAGAATAATGCCGCGCACCACTTCGATATCACTATCCAAGTAGATTGCACCAATGATTGCTTCTACAGCGTCAGCAAGGATTGAATCACGACGGAATCCGCCGCTCTTTAATTCACCTGGACCTAATTTTAAGTGATCTCCTAGTTCGAATTCACGACCTAGTTCCGCAAGTGTATTTCCACGTACTAATGTTGCACGCATGCGGCTCATGTCCCCTTCATTTACTTTCGGGAAACGATGGTAAAGATCATCAGCAATGACAAAACTTAAAATTGAATCGCCCAGAAACTCAAGACGCTCGTTGTGTTTTCCATGAGCACTGCGATGGGTCAGTGCTAAGCTGATTAGCTCTGCATCATTAAATTGATAGCCGAGCTTTTTCTCTAGTTTTGCAATAGGAGAATTCATGCTCTCTCATTCATAATTTCGAATTTTCTAAATAGTTGATATCACAGCCAACAACGCTGTGGTACCAACTATGACGAAAATTTAGTTAATACCACCGATGCGGTTAAACCTAACACCAGTTGGAATCCAAGACGGTAGAACACTGTCTGCATCGCGTTCAAACTCGAAGCTGATCCAGATAGCCACTGCTTTACCGACCAGGTTTGCTTCTGGAACAAAGCCCCAGTAGCGACTATCGGCACTATTGTCACGGTTATCGCCCATTACAAAGTACTGACCTTGAGGTACAACCCACTCATTCACACCATTACGCGGTTGATATAACTCAACGCGATCACGACGCAGCGGGTTAACCAAAATCTGGTGGCCAACTTCACCCAATTTTTCATCCAATTGAATTAATGGAATACCGTTTTGAATGAACTGGCTCTCTTCTACATTTGACAGTTTCACTGGTTGGCATGTGCTCTCACCAGCAGCCTGAATGCAGATCTCTTTCTTATTGTTGTAGCGAACCGTATCACCCGGCAGACCAACAACACGCTTAATGTAATCAATGTTTGGCTGTGGTGGATATTTAAATACGACGATATCACCACGCTCTGGCTTACCCGTTTCAACTAACTGAGTGCGCCAGACCGGATCTTTCAATCCATAAGCGTATTTTTCTACTAAGATGAAGTCACCAACCAACAGCGTTGGCATCATAGAACCCGACGGGATCTGAAACGGTTCGTAAATGAATGAACGTAATACCAATACCGCAGCAATGACCGGGAAAATAGACACACTATTTTCAATCCACCATGGCTGAGTCTTCACCTTCTCCAGAACTGCAGCATCCAAACCATTGGTTTGAGCTTCAACTTCAGCCAGTTTCTCTTGACGCTTTTTAGCAAAAACCAGCTTTTCCAGAACCCAGACAACGCCTGTCACCAGAGTAACAATCACTAGGATGAGTGAAAATGTATTCGCCATTGACTTCCCTTATCTCAAAAATACGAAAGTGAAAGAGCAGAACTCTTCCACTTACCAATTAAATTTGTTTCTAGTAATCCCATCAATAGTTGTTGCTACAGCCAGGCTGAAAGCAACAACGCTGTGGTGCCAAATATGGCAGGGATTAGTCTTTACCTACGTGCAGAATTGCAAGGAATGCTTCTTGAGGCAATTCAACGTTACCGATCTGCTTCATACGTTTCTTACCTTCTTTCTGCTTCTTCAGTAGCTTCTTCTTACGGCTCACGTCACCGCCGTAACATTTCGCGATTACGTTCTTACGTAACTGTTTAACCGTTGAACGAGCGATAATGTGGTTACCGATAGCAGCCTGAATCGCGATATCAAACATCTGACGAGGGATGAACTCTTTCATCTTCTCAACTAGCTGACGACCACGAGTCTGAGATTGATCTTTGTGAGTGATCATTGCCAAGGCATCAACAGTGTCACCGTTCAGAAGTACATCAACACGTACCATGTTAGACGCTTCAAAACGCTGGAAGTTGTAATCAAGTGATGCGTAACCACGAGAAGTTGATTTCAGACGATCAAAGAAATCAAGTACCACTTCTGCCATTGGAATATCGTAAGTCACCGCAACCTGGTTACCGTGGTAAACCATATCTACCTGAACGCCACGCTTCTCAACACACAGAGTAATAACGTTACCCAGGTACTCAGAAGGAACAAGAATGTTACAGCGAGCGATAGGCTCACGGATCTCTTCGATATCGTTCACTGCAGGTAGCTTAGCCGGGCTATCTACATACAGAAGGTTACCGTTGGTCTCTTCAACTTCGTAAACTACGGTTGGAGCTGTGGTAATCAGGTCAAGGTCGTATTCACGCTCCAGACGCTCCTGAATGATTTCCATGTGTAGCATACCAAGGAAACCACAACGGAAACCAAAGCCTAGTGCGGCTGAGTTTTCTGGTTCGTAGAACAGTGATGCGTCGTTCAGGCTTAGTTTGCCCAGAGCGTCACGGAAGTTCTCGTAATCATCAGACGATACCGGGAACAGACCAGCATAAACCTGAGGTTTTACTTTCTTAAAGCCAGGTAGTGGTTTATCACAACCGTTTTTAGCCAGTGTTAGCGTATCACCTACTGGCGCGCCAAGGATGTCTTTGATACCACAAACAACCCAGCCAACTTCGCCAGTACGTAGAGTATCTGTATCAACCTGTTTTGGCGTGAAGATACCAAGACGGTCTACACCCCAAACCTGACCTGTACTCATTACTTTGATCTTGTCGTTTTTCTTCAGTTCGCCATTCTTAATTCGAACCAGAGAAACAACACCAAGGTAGTTATCAAACCAAGAGTCAATAATTAGGGCTTGTAGTGGCGCTTCAGGATCACCTTCTGGTGCCGGAATTGCAGAAACGATGTTCTCAAGTACATCATCTACACCGATACCTGTTTTCGCACTACAACGAGTCGCTTCCATCGCATCAATACCAACGATTTCTTCGATCTCTTCCGCTACACGCTCTGGATCAGCGGCTGGAAGGTCAATCTTGTTCAGGATTGGCACAACCTCTAGATCCATTTCGATCGCAGTGTAACAGTTAGCAAGAGTTTGAGCCTCTACACCCTGACCCGCGTCCACTACAAGTAGTGCACCTTCACACGCCGCTAGCGAGCGAGATACTTCGTATGCGAAGTCAACGTGTCCAGGAGTATCGATGAAGTTCAGCTGATAAGTTTCACCATCTTTCGCGGTGTAGTTTAGCGTCACACTCTGTGATTTGATGGTGATACCACGCTCACGCTCTAGATCCATGGAGTCCAGAACCTGTGCGGCCATTTCACGGTCGCTTAATCCACCACATACTTGGATCAAACGGTCTGATAGGGTCGACTTACCATGGTCGATGTGGGCGATAATCGAAAAGTTACGAATGTGCTTCATGATTTGGTGTGACTAAACTCTTATAAATGGGGACAAGAAAGCCGTCTTGTGACGGCATTTCAATCAAGTTGGCAGATTCTACCCAATTTCTAGCCGCTTCGCACTAGCTAATTGGCTCACCTAATACCCTTAATAATATGACTTGCTGTGAAGATTGCTGCTCTAATCTGGAAGATAATCTTTTTGCTAGATAAATCCCGCCCACCGTTGAGCAAGCAGAAGCGAGGATCACAACACCCTCGCCCAAAGAAAACAGAGGTGCAATCCACCACTGCGCCACAAAGGCACCAATGATCATCGCGAACAGTGGCAATAAGTAGACTAAAGCCGCAGACTGCAGAACACTCTTCTCTGGCAGGCCGATCTCGACAACCTGACCTTTCTGCACCGCTTTATCTGTCACTAAATGCCAATGAAGGGACTTATTACCGACGGCCTTTGAAACAATGCCGGTTCCACAACTTTTTTTGCGACGAGCAACTACTGCAGCTAGTTTGTTGTTCACAACTCAGCTCAACATCGAATCCAGAGGCAATTTGTTTAACCTCAGCGACTGTCGCTAATGCGGTCATCATGGGGTAGTACTCTCAACCTTAACAAAGGTGACTGATTGAGCTATGCGTTTCGCTGTTGCCGGTGGAATATCACCGATTACCGAAATTTCATGGCTGCCACGCACAAAGCTGTGCAAAGTACGACGACCCTGCCTAACCAGTTGCCCCTTCAGTGACAAGTCATCACTATCAGAAACATAAATGGAGAAATTAAACAGACCATCGCTGTACATCTGACTCTCAACCATACGATCGGTATTGTTCATTCTGTAGCGATTAAGCTCCTTGGGCTCAAAGCCACTCGGAATCCAGCCTACGCTCCAGAAAGAGTCAGTAACCTGCCCTTTAGGTAACGAGAGAACTTCAGGCAATTTAACCTGATTTAGACCACTCATTGCCTGAGCAATCTGCTCATTAATACTAAATGAGATGGTACGGTACTGTTCTAATACTTCGCCGTCACGGTCGACAAGATCAGCTCGCAGTGGCAGCTTACTCTTTTCGTCAACCCACAACACATATGAGTAACGCTGACCATCTTTAGGTACAACGCGAAGAACCTGACACGCACTCCCCGCTTCACGAGCACGTCCTACCGGAATAAAGTCATAGAAGTCTTTCAGCTTATCCACATTCGAGTTGAGCAGCGGAATCGTCGGAGCAACCAAGTTACCTGACTCAATAGTGAAAGGCTCAATGCCAGGCTCGATGTAACTGATCTCGTCTCCTCGACGAATCACTTCGCGAACCGGACCACTGAGGTAGATCAGGTGAGCGAGTTGTTTATCATCAGATCGGGCGTGGCGGTACAACAGCGGTTCAATGCTGTTCTTCTTGATTAAGATATAAGACAGTTCGTAGTTTAAATGCTGACTTGCCTCGTTCATTTGATGCAACAAAGCCTCTGCAGAATTATCCTCCGCAAAGGCCATTGTTGTATTCAAACTGAACAGTGTCAGCGCACTGATCAGAATTTTTTTCATTCAACTACCGTTTCAGGATTATCGCTGTGCTCTAGGCCGTTATCACTATTCAAGCGTAGCTGTAATTCGTAGTCTTGTAACATCGCATTGATGCGACGACGTTGTTCCTGAACATTAATTTCATTACTGTTCGGCTGTTCTACCGAAGAGCGAGTAAGACTTACTGGCTCTGCACTTCCTGAGAAAGGAATGGTTTGCAGAACAGGTAAAGTTTCCGCTTCTGGCACACTCGCATCAGAGCCACCATATTGCTGCACGCCAAGAATCACTACCAGTGAGACACAGGCAGCCATAGCAACCTGACCAAACTGGTTCAACCAAGCTGGCATTTGGCGGCGGGCTTGTGACGGCGTCGGTTGAGACTCAACACGACGATGCTGTTCTAACTGAGTTACTGTTGAGTGCGCAGGCTCATCTTCGAGTGCCAGCGCCACGCTTTCAGCAATATTCCACTCCGGTTTTTCCGGAGCCTCACCACGCATTACATCACCAATTAAATGATAATTTTGCCATGATTGTAGGCTTTCTTGGTCTTGCTCTAATTCACTTATCAGAGCTTTATCAACCAACTCTCCATCCATGAGTGCTGAAAGTTTCTCTTTGTCAGCCATTATTTTCACCATTAATGTTACTGGTCTAGCGTTGCAGAAGGGGTTGAATTTTCTTTTCAACCGCTTCACGAGCACGGAAGATACGCGAACGTACCGTTCCCACAGGGCAATCCATAACCGCTGCTATTTCTTCGTAGCTTAAGCCATCGAGCTCGCGCAACGTCATTGCGGTTTTTAAATCATCAGGTAGTGCTTCAATCGCACCGAAAACAACACGTTTCAATTCATTGGACAACGTTAAGTTCTCAGGGTTCGAAATTTCTTTTAATGCACTACCTGTTTCGTAATATTCAGCATCTTCAGTATCCACATCTTGCGCTGGGGGTCTTCGACCCTGTGCAACAAGGTGGTTTTTTGCAGTATTAACGGCAATCCGATATAACCAAGTATAGAAGGCACTTTCACCACGAAAGCTTGGTATCGCTCGGTACGCCTTAATAAATGCTTCTTGTGCTACATCGGGAACATCACCAGGATTATTCACATAGCGAGAAATAAGATTGCAGACTTTGTTTTGGTACTTAGTCACCAATAAGTTAAATGCTTGCTTATCCCCATTCTGAACTCGCTCAATTAATACTTGATCGGTCAGCTGCTCGTTCATTCGAGCGGGTACTCCTATCGTTATTCGCTCCTATCTTCTCAGACATGAGCATTAATTATGCAAAATGTAGTCTTGACACCACTGCTTACTTGAGCACTATTGTGACCTAGCAAATAAAGATAAGTTCAAAAATTCTTCAAACTATTTTTACGCAATGAAGCAGTAAACTACCTATGGTTCAAATTGTGGGGATCTAGGTAAAGAAAAGCAATGCTATTTACGAACAATTGCATTCATGCAAAGCCATTCTTGCAGTGGTACTATAGCTGATTGACTCTTTTATTTTTGGAGTCTGATATGCAATTCAATGACAGATTTAAGAGTGGGATCGCTCTGAGTCCTTAGCCATTTTTCAGGAAGTAAATGGCTTAGGTACAACTTAACTCGGGAATAATAAAGTTTTATGAACGCAAACCGTGAACATCAGTGTGATGTGTTAGTGGTGGGTAGTGGCGCAGCAGGTCTATCGTTAGCGTTGCGTGTCGCAGAATACGGCAAAGTCATCGTGCTGAGCAAAGGAGCTCGCAGCGAAGGGGCTACCTATTATGCGCAGGGTGGTATTGCCGCCGTTTTCGATGAATCCGATAGTATTGAGTCACATGTTCAAGATACCTTGATCGCTGGCGCTGGCATATGCGAACAAGAGACCGTTGAGTTTATTGCCCGCAACGCAAAAGAGTGTGTGCAATGGCTTATCGATGGCGGTGTACCATTTGACCGTGAAGAGGACGACAGTGATGAAGCGCCTCGTTACCACTTGACCAGAGAAGGTGGCCACAGTCATCGCCGTATTTTACATGCAGCCGATGCAACAGGCATGGCAATGCAGACCTCACTACAAGATAACGTTCATAATCATCCGAACATCACAGTATTAGAGCGTCACAATGCTCTCGACTTAATCACGGAAGATAAAGTGGGTGGTGACAGTAAAAAAATCGTCGGTGCTTACATCTGGAACCGTAACCAAGAACATGTTGAAACCGTCCGTTCTAAGTTTGTCGTTCTGGCAACGGGTGGTGCATCAAAAGTGTACCAATACACCTCAAACCCTGATGTTTCTTCAGGTGATGGCATCGCTATGGCGTGGCGTGCGGGTTGCCGTGTAGCTAACATGGAGTTCAACCAATTCCACCCGACTTGTCTATATCACCCTGAAGCTCGCAACTTCCTGCTAACCGAAGCACTACGTGGAGAGGGGGCTTACCTTCGTCGACCTGATGGCTCACGCTTTATGCCTGATTTCGATCCGCGTGAGGAACTCGCACCGCGTGACGTGGTTGCCCGAGCTATCGACTTTGAGATGAAACGCCTTGGTGCAGATTGCATGTATCTGGATATTAGCCATAAGCCAGCCGATTTCATTGAGAAACATTTCCCAACCATCAACACACGTCTGCTGGACCTTGGTATCGATATGACCAAGGAGCCGATCCCTGTCGTACCTGCAGCCCATTACACATGTGGTGGTGTCATGGTAGAGCAGACCGGTCAAACCGACCTGTCTCAACTGTATGCAATTGGTGAAGTGAGCTACACAGGTTTGCATGGCGCTAACCGCATGGCCTCTAACTCTTTACTGGAATGTGTCGTCTACGCATGGGCAGCAGCAAATGACATCATCGCAAACCTCGATACTGCGACTTTGCCTCCGACGCTACCCGCTTGGGATGAGAGTCAGGTAAGCTGCTCTGACGAAGAGGTTGTTATCCAGCACAACTGGCATGAGCTACGCCTGTTTATGTGGGATTACATGGGCATTGTAAGAACCGATAAACGCCTGGAGCGTGCACTGCGCCGTATTCAACTTCTGCAGCAAGAAACCCACGAATACTACAGTAACTTCAAGGTTTCTAATAACTTGCTAGAGCTACGTAACCTGTTACAAGTTGCCGAGCTCATGGTGAGATGCGCCATGGAACGTAAGGAAAGTCGTGGCTTGCACTACACCTTAGATTACCCAGAGCTTGCAGAAAACAGCGGACCAACAATCCTAGAGCCTGAAAAGCTAAAATAAAACAAAGGGAGCCTAGTGCTCCCTTTTTAACATCACCACCAGCTCACGGTATTTCGCCTCGGGCAGAGAATCCCGCCATAGCATCACTCTGTGACTGTCCTTATGAAGAATCAGTAAACCTACCGGCAACAAGGTGAACACCACTTTTCGTATGTTGTGTAGTCCGTCTGCCAATTGATACTGGGTCGCTGATACGAAGTTCACCTCGCCTTGCAAAGATTCAAGCAATAGTGGTTCACAACGATCCTGCTTAAAAAGAAGATATACGAGATAAACGGTCGCCACTAATGGCAATGAAGAGAGAATGGCAATTGAAAAGGCCAATACCAGTAGCAAGGCATTGGCCTGAGAAGCGATAAATGAAGGAGCTAAAGTGACCTTAACGCACTTTGCTGAGGTTATGGGCGACAATCTTATCCACCATCGAAGCGTGGCCTAAGTTCTCGCTACGACCATGACCCATAATCCAGGTAAACAAATCCGGGTCATCGCACTCTAACAAAGACACAAAATCACGTTGTTCGTTTTCTTGTAGGCCATCAAAGCATTCTTCAAAAAATGGCATAATCACAACGTCGAGCTCTAACATTCCACGGCGACATGCCCATTTAATACGCGCTTTTTGTTCTGCGGTATACATTCTAATTCCTCACCTAATCGGTTGTTTGCGCCGAGTGTAACAAGCAAATTAATTCACAACTAGTGCGCTAGTCACACTCCCGAATAAGGTCATCATTTTCATTCATTGCGACTAGAATTAATGGCACACAACTCTAAAGGTTGTTTATCACTAGGGATAGGCGATAACATACGCCCATCAACTATTTACTAGGTAACAAACATGGATTGGCACAACGACTTTGCACCTCTTCAACTCGCGTCAAATGATGCAATTCCACAACTGGCTATTGCTCCGTTAAACTCTTGGGGCGCAATAACTATGATTGGGGATGATAAAAAGTCCTACCTACAAGGCCAGGTTACCTGTGATGTCGTCACTCTAGAGCCACACTTATCAACCTTTGGTGCACACTGTGACGCAAAAGGTAAGGTGTGGAGTGTATTCCGCCTTTTCCATCACAACGGTGGCTATGCGATGTTTCAGCCAACATCTGTTATTGACAAAGAGCTGGCTGAAA
Source organism: Vibrio brasiliensis LMG 20546 (assembly GCF_000189255.1). Classification (GTDB taxonomy): domain Bacteria; phylum Pseudomonadota; class Gammaproteobacteria; order Enterobacterales; family Vibrionaceae; genus Vibrio; species Vibrio brasiliensis. The sequence goes on from NZ_AEVS01000007.1 coordinate 44,580, forward strand.
TTAAGAAATATGCAATCTTCTCTAAAGTCGAGATTAAGCAAAGCGAAGAGATCGCTCTTGGTGTGATGGGTGAGAAAGCGACAGAGTTCATCGATAGCCTCTCTTCACAAACTGGCGACGTGCGTCCTGTTGAAGGTGGCACAGCAGTAAAAATTGATGAGCAACGCTGGCTATTACTTGTTGCTCCAGATGCCGCAGAGCAGCTAGTCACAACAAGTCAGGCTGACAAAGTCAACGAGTCACTTTGGACCTTGCTCGATATTAAAGCCGGTCTGCCAATCCTGACTGCTGAGCAGCAGAATGAGCATATTCCTCAAGCACTGAATGTTCAGGCCGTCGATGGTATTAGCTTCACTAAAGGCTGCTATACAGGCCAAGAAACCGTAGCACGCGCTAAATATCGCGGAATCAACAAGCGCGCTCTGTTTATTGTTAAAGGTGAGGCCCAACAAGATATCCCAGCGAATGCAGAACTTGAGCGCGCGGTGGGTGAAAACTGGCGTAGCGCAGGTAAACTTCTCGCTAGCTACCGTTTCAGCGACAACCAGGCTATCGCACTTGTTGTCCTGCCAAATAATCTTGAGGATGACACTCAACTACGCCTGAAAGACCAAGCAGATAGCCATTGGTCATTTGCTCCACTTCCTTACTCTTTGCAAGATGATGAGTAGTACCTTCTCTACCCATATCACTCAGTACCTTGAGTCTCAGCAGGTGAACTTTCGCCTGCTGCCCCACCAACGTCCCGCGACCACCATTGAAGATGCAGCAATGCAGCGAGGTATTCGTCCAGGCCAAATGGTTAAGTCGATCGTGCTTCGAGATATGAGCAATCGTTATGCTATCGCCTGTGCTCCGGGAGATCAGTCCGTCGATCCCAAGAAAGTGAGATCATTGCTGGATTGGCGCCGTATGACCTGCGTTTCTATGGAAGAAGTGGCAAGCTTAACCGGTTATCAAATCGGTACCGTGGTGCCTATCTTGCTACGCACACCAATGATCATTGTGTTTGATCAACAGTTACTCAGTGAGCCTGAAGTAACCATAAGTAGTGGATCAAACATGGCTGGAATCGCACTGCAATGTGAAGATTTGATCCGACTCTGTCAGCCTAAGATTGCCAACATATGTCGTGAGTAGCCCAGCCCGGAGCAACATAGGTGCATATCAAAGCAAATTATTGCAAACGATTTCATCAATTGGTGATTAGCATCTCATGCTTTATCATTAGTCGTTAAATTTTTATTCATTTTAAAAGCATAAGTAGTCACGAGCATTTTTTTGCAGTATTCTGCCTGTGTTGGTTAAAGTTCGATCAAGGAAGCATTTCCTTGAACGACACTCGCTTAAGAGTCGGTATGTAACTCATTAGGCGACGTGCAATCCTTCTCCAACAAAAAAAAGTGAATCCACTGATTGTTTCAGGACATCCACTTTTTGTGTAATGCATCTGTGACTATTCGCCCGCCTTGAAGCGGGCTTTTTTTTGTAAAATTTAACACTAAATTAGCATCTAATTAAAAAGTTAAACTATTCTTAAAACTGTCACATAGTTAAGGCTTAATATTTCACGGTTAAGGCCTTATACAAGTTCCTAGAACAGAACATAAATGAGGTAATTATCACAATAATTTGGATATTTATCCGTGAATTTGCCTACAGCAACACAAATATCCAAACTAGCCAATTTTGACTGCATATTCCCCCATCACAATCACACTATTAACGGCGGGAACTAAGTATAATTTGCAGTGCTTGCTAAACATAAGGACAAATGTATGAGACTGTTTAAGCGCTATACACCAGGTATGATTGCTAAACACATTAGTCGGCTATTTAAAGGAAGGATTTACATCTACGGAGTGGGTAAATTTGAGTTTGATAATGGTAAGCTCATCTTGCCAGAAAAGGCTGAACGTAGGCATTTCCAAGCGGTAAAAGAGATTAACAACGAAATCATGAAACTCCGCTGCGCTTACGCATAACAGAATTTAAAAAGGGTTGGCATTGCCAACCCTTTCCATTTAGTGAGTTTGAGATTTTATTCCTGAACGCTGTGCCAGTTTTGGCAGGTCACCTTTAAGACCAAGTGCTCGTTTCATAATCTCATCTTTTGCTCCAGGAAGCTGGCCAGCTAGCTTCATTCCGATACCTCGTATCAGCTTCTTAGCTGGATTGTTTCCTTCGAACAGATCTTTAAAGCCTTGCATTGCCGCGATCATCTTAGCCGCTTCAGCTTTACGCCAACGCTCATATCCACGCAGATTTCTCTTAGTACCAAAGTCTTCACCCTGCTGCCACACTTCTAATACTTGTTGAGCAAGGCTAGCAGCATCAAGCAGACCTAAGTTAACCCCCTGACCCGCTAATGGGTGAATGGTATGTGCAGCGTCGCCAACCAATGCAACACGTTCAGTGACAAAATCACGTGCGTAACGCATTTTTAGTGGAAATGCGAAACGCTCACCAACCACTTCACACAAGCCAAGTCGATTATCAAATTCTGCCGTCAGGACTTTACTGAACTCACTGTCTGACATACTCAGTAGACGTTCAGCGCGATTAGGCTCTGTAGACCAGACAATAGAGCTCAGGTTCTCTTCACCTAGTGGCAAGAAAGCTAATGGGCCCTGTGCAGTAAAGGTTTGACGAGCTACGCGATTATGAGGCTCCGCAGTGCGAACGTTTGCCACAATCGCGCTATGGCCGTAATCCCAATGTGTAAGTGGTATATCCTGTTGCTTTCTGACCCAAGAGTTAGCGCCATCAGCACCGACAACAAGTTTTGCCGTCAGAGACTGCCCATTATCAAGAGTCAGCCAGGCTTCACTTTCTCCGATAGCCATTGAGGCACACTTTGCAGGCATAAACAGAGATACGTTGCTTTGCTGCTTCACCTGTTCTAGCAGTGCCAGTTGAATCACTCGGTTCTCAACAATATGGCCAAGATCAGGTTGTGCGAGCTGCTGTGCTTCAAACTCGATACGAGCAAAACTATCTTGCTCCCACACTTCCATTGCCACATAAGGGGCAGCTCGACGCTGCATGATACCTTGCCACGCCCCAAGATTTCTCAGAATCGTTTCGCTAGAACGACTCAGGGCCGATACACGCACGTCAGGTAGCACGTCGAGTTCGCTAGACGGTTCGCGACTTTCAATTACCGCGATACGCAGGTCAGTATCTTTGAACGCAGAGGCAAGCGCCAGGCCTACCATACCACCGCCAACAATGGCGATATCTACACTTTGCATCATATCTTTATGTCCTTGTCGATGCCTCTAACGAGACACCAAACCTAATGTTCTTCTTAACAGTGGCGTCTTGAGTACTGGCAGATTGTCCATAGCAAATAGCCCTAAATTTCGACCAATTCGTGTTGCAAGATAATCATTTGAAAACAGGTGCACCAAGGAAGAAGTCATAGCTATGGTCGCGTGGCGGTCTTCTCTTCTCAACTGTTTAAAGTGCTTCAACACCTTGTAGCTACCTACATCCCCGGCAGCGTGAGCAACAATGCTCTCCGCCAGAGTAGCAACATCTCTAATGCCTAAGTTAAACCCTTGACCAGCAATAGGATGTAGAGTCTGAGCGGCATTACCAACAACCGCAAAGCGATGAGAAACATTCTGCTGACGATAGCGTAACAGCAGTGGGTAACTCGCTCGCTGACCGACTTTTTTCAAGCCACCTAATCGCCAGCCGAATGCAGACTGAAGCTGCGCAAGGAACTGCTCATCACTGTATCCCATGACTTCCGTTGCCTGTTCTGGTCGCAGGCACCACACCAATGACATTCGTCCTTCGGACATTGGTAACAAGGCGACGGGGCCGGAATCAGTGAAACGTTCAAACGCTTGACCATTGTGGGCAAGTTCGGTGGTGATATTGGCGATAACCGCCACTTGGTCAAAATCGTGCTCAGTGAGCTCTAAGCCTACTTGCTGACAACAAGTCGAGATAGCACCATCCGCTGCGACTAACAGTTTACCCTCAACCGCTGTGTCATTAGTGAGTGTGACTTGTACTTTTGTCTCCTCACGAATGACTTGGCTAACGGATGACTGAATCAGTTCAATATTGTTATCAAGCTGGGCTTGTTGATGATAGATACGACCCACATCAGCCAGTTCAACCACATAACCTAATGCCTCCAACCCAACCTCTTGAGTATCAATATCAGTCATCCCGGCATGAGAGCGGTCAGAGACATGAATATGTTCAATCGGGGTTGCAACTTTCGCAATTTCATCCCACAAACCGAATTGCTTCAAGATAGAAACAGTGCCATAGGAGAGCGCAATAGAGCGGGAGTCAAACCCAGGGTGCGCCTGATGATCAACCTGAAATGGCTCTATCACGGCAATAGACAAAGGTTGTTGAGAGAGCTTGTTAATTGCCAGCGCCAGGGTCATCCCCGCCATCGCGCCACCAGCAATAACGACATCAAACTGCTTCATCGGGATACCTATTAATGAATCGTTGGAGCCTGTTTCTCGGCCGGCTTTTGACCAAACTCAGCGTGAATAGTTAACACACACGCTTTAACGTGCTCGATCACCTGCTCAAGCAATTGAGCTTGTTCTTCAAGGTCATCGTCTTCATCAATACCAAGCTTGGCGATCTCTTCTAAATCTGCCAGTGCTTCTTTGACATCACTTGATGCTTTGCTTAATGCAGCATTGATAAGACCAAGACCAGAAATAAAGTGATTAACCCACTCAGCTAAACCGTCAGCGACATCAAATAGAGTGGCACTTGCTTCTTCATCTGGAAGTAGCATCTCTAGATCCATACCAGAACCAGTCAATTCTTGGGTGGTTGCATCTAGTGTTGCTTCCGCCAACTGCAAAGCTTTGCTTGGCCAGCCCATACCCTCACTCACATAGTCATAGACAAGTGGCTGCCAGCTTTTATCTGTCAGGCTTAAACCGCCACTGAGCATTCCAGTCAACAGGCCGTGAAGTTCTGCAGGGTTTACTGCTAAGCCAGCAGACTGTAATTCACTGGCAAATGTCAGATAATCAGGTAGTTTGGTGTCGCTCATTGCTATGACCTAAAATAAAATAAATATCCTCAATCGTATCACTTACCAAAGCAGGCGAAAACGCGTGATTGTGCAATTGTGGGTAGCATTTACACAAATTGCCCAATTACTGTGTTATTACACACTGATTTTGGTCAGGGCTTCGTGAAAAGCTTGAATCTTAATAAGGCTTTTTCTATAGTTTCTCCCTCGGTGATTATCTGCTTTATCACCTTAGACAACAGATATAGAGTCGGTATGAGTAATCAAGCGGTAGAAGTCGAAATCTTAGGCAAATTAACTCGTGTAAACTGTCCTGCAGGACAAGAAGAGTCTTTGATCAATGCAGCAGCACGTCTGGATGATCGCCTGAAAGAACTTGCGGCTAAAACCAAGATGACGAATGAAGTACAATTACTGACCTTTGTAGCGTTAAACTTTTGCCATGAACTTGAAGTTCGTGACAATGACTCAAAGCAGGAACAGGATGCGATGGTTGAGCGTATGGAATTGCTCTCTGCATCTTTAGATAATGCCATTAGTAAAGTTAAGCCAGGACAGCAGTAACCTTTACAGCACAAGAATTTACCCTGGAGTGTGCGTGAGGGGATTAAGTCCCTGAGCCGATAAGCAATACCCAAGGGTTAGTACTTGATAACTATTGAGCAAGCTCGGCTTGAACCGAGAAGCCTACGGTTATCTCTGCTGATCCGCCTTGAACCAGCTGGTTCAAGGGTCCATATCTCCAACGGCACTCTGGGGTATCCCTTTCTCGATACCCAGTAACTATGGGTAACGTCATGACTCTTTCACGACAAGACTTACGTAAGATCATTCGCCAGAAGCGCAATTCACTCAGCAGCGATGTGCAATACCTGGCTGGATTAGATCTGGTAACACAGTTCAAGCAACTGGCGGAAATCACCTCAGCACAACATATCGCTTTGTATATCACGGCTGATGGCGAGATCGACACCAAACCGCTCATCGAGTGGTTGTGGCAACAGGGAAAAGAGGTGTACCTCCCCGTCATCCACCCATTCTCTCACGGCCATCTGCTTTTTCTCCGCTATGCTAGCAATACCCCTATGGTGCTCAACCAATACGCGATTGCGGAACCGAAACTCGATCAAACGCAAATCATCCCTGTCGCCCAACTCGACCTCATCTGCACACCTTTGGTTGCTTTTGACGCTAACGGACATCGCTTAGGTATGGGGGGCGGCTACTATGATCGGACCCTAGAACCTTGGTTCGACTCCAAGCAGGGCCCGAAAGCGATTGGTTTGGCCCATGACTGCCAGCAAGTCGACTCGCTGCCAATTGAGTCTTGGGATGTACCTCTGCCTAAAATAGTGACACCAAGCCAGATCTGGGATTGGGAATAAAGGGCAATTGAAGCTATAATCGCGCCCGCAATCGATTTTACTACCGCCTCTAGGAGATGAGCATGACTCAAGATGAAATGAAGAAAGAAGCTGGTTGGGCAGCACTTAAGTATGTTGAAAAAGGCAGCATTGTTGGTGTTGGCACTGGCTCTACCGTAAATCACTTCATCGATGCACTAGCAACAATGAAAGATGACATTAAAGGTGCAGTTTCAAGCTCTGAAGCTTCAACAGAGAAGCTGAAAGGCCTGGGCATCGAAGTATTCGACTGTAACGAAGTTGCTATGCTAGATATCTACGTTGATGGTGCGGACGAAATCAACGCATCTCGCGACATGATCAAAGGTGGCGGTGCTGCGCTGACTCGCGAAAAGATTGTTGCGGCTATTTCTGAAAAATTTGTATGTATCGTTGATAACACTAAAGCAGTCGACGTACTTGGTGAGTTCCCACTGCCAGTTGAAGTTATCCCAATGGCTCGCTCTTACGTTGCTCGTCAGCTTGTGAAGCTTGGCGGTGACCCAGCTTACCGTGAAGGTGTAATCACAGATAACGGCAACGTTATCCTAGACGTGCACGGCATGAAAATTACTGACCCGAAAGATCTAGAAGATAAGATCAATGCAATCGCAGGTGTTGTTACTGTAGGTCTATTCGCTCACCGTGGTGCTGATATTGTTATCACTGGTACGCCTGAAGGGGCAAAAATCGAAGAGTAACCCGCTCTTTTTGGTTATTTCATTACAAGCGGCGCCAATTGGCGCCGTTTTTTTCATTTTAATCAATAAATATTCTGCCTTATTCCGTAATTTTCTTACCCAAAGTGTATTTTTTTTGTTAAGTTAATGGTCAGAAGACGCACAAGGAAAACGTTTGCGTACTATATAACGTCTATAAAAACGTTTGCTTTACTTGCTTTTGCCCAATGTGCGCCAGTTAAAGCCCAATTTCCCCACTTTAAGGAAGAAGACAATGGCCAAAGTTTCACTGGAAAAAGACAAAATAAAAATTCTCTTGCTTGAAGGTCTACACCCATCATCAGTAGAAGTTCTTCAGGCTGCCGGCTACACCAATATCGAATACCACAAAGGCTCACTTCCAGAAGAAGAACTTCTTGAAGCAGTTAAAGATGTGCACTTTATCGGTATCCGTTCGCGTACTAACCTATCGGAAGAGGTGATCAACGCAGCGGAGAAGCTAGTTGCTATTGGCTGTTTCTGTATTGGTACTAACCAAGTGGATCTTAAAGCTGCTGCTGTTCGCGGTATTCCTGTCTTTAACGCACCATTCTCAAATACACGTAGTGTCGCGGAACTGGTTCTAGGCCAGGTTCTACTACTATTGCGCGGTATCCCAGAGAAAAACGCTTTGGCTCACCGTGGTATCTGGAAAAAAAGTGCCGAGAACTCTTATGAAGCGCGCGGCAAGCGTCTGGGTATTATTGGTTACGGTCACATCGGTACTCAATTAGGCATCATTGCTGAAAACCTGGGTATGCGCGTCTACTTCTACGATATCGAGAACAAACTATCGCTAGGTAACGCAACACAAGTTCATACAATGAGTGAGTTGCTAAATAAGTGTGATGTTATCTCGCTACACGTACCAGAGACTTCTGGAACCAAGAATATGATGGGCGCAGAAGAGTTTGCTCGTATGAAGCCTGGTTCAATTTTCATCAATGCGGCGCGCGGAACTGTGGTAGATATTGAAGCACTATGCCATAGCCTGGAAGCAGGTCACCTTGCCGGTGCAGCGATTGACGTATTCCCAACTGAACCTAAAACCAATGCAGACCCATTTGAGTCACCACTGCAGAAATTCGACAACGTTATCCTGACTCCACACGTAGGTGGTTCAACTCAGGAAGCGCAAGAGAACATCGGTGTTGAAGTTGCAGGTAAACTGGCTAAGTACTCAGACAATGGTTCAACCCTATCAAGTGTTAACTTCCCAGAAGTATCTCTTCCTGAGCACCGTGACTGCTCACGACTACTTCACATCCACCAAAACCGTCCTGGTATCCTGACGCAAATTAACACCATCTTTGCTGAAGAAGGTATTAACATCGCGGGTCAGTACCTACAGACTGCTGCGGATTTTGGTTATGTAGTTATCGATGTAGAAACAGAGCGTTCTGAAGAAGCACTGAAGAAGCTGAAGAGTATCGAAGGCACAATTCGTGCGCGTATCCTTCACTAAAAGGCTTGCTACTGATCAAAAAA
>NZ_AEVS01000006.1 GCF_000189255.1 Vibrio brasiliensis LMG 20546
CGAAGCGAAGCGTTCTAACATCTCGTAGGGCGCAGCCCGTTCTCGCAGCGCGGCGTTCTCACCTCTCGCATCTCAAAAAAAAGCCCCAGTCTCTCGACTGGGGCTTGTTCTTTTCCCGATAAGTAGGTTTCGTGCTAGCGAAAACCTATCTCAAATTGAATCTTACTTATTACGCTTCAGCTTTTGCTTTTTTCGCTTTAGGCGCTTCTTTCGCTACTTGGTCAGCTTTCTTTTTGATTACTGTAGTACCTTCGAAAGTTTCACCTTCAACGAACGCTTTACCGTAGTAAGAAGCTAGTAGAACTTCTTTAAGCTCAGCGATTAGTGGGTAACGTGGGTTAGCACCTGTACACTGGTCATCGAACGCTTCAACAGCTAGCTCGTCTAGTTTCGCTACGAAGTCAGCTTCAGAAACACCTGCAGCCTGGATAGACATTGGGATGTCTAGGTTAGCTTTCAGTTCATCCAACCATGCTAGTAGACGTTCAATCTTCTGAGCAGTACGGTCACCTTCTTGGCTTAGGCCTAGGTGGTCAGCAACTTCAGCGTAACGACGACGTGCTTGTGGACGGTCGTATTGAGAGAACGCAGTTTGCTTAGTTGGGTTGTCGTTCGCGTTGTAACGTACCACGTTAGAGATTAGTAGTGCGTTCGCCAGACCGTGTGGTAGGTGGAACTCAGCACCAATCTTGTGCGCCATAGAGTGACAAACACCTAGGAATGCGTTCGCGAATGCTACACCAGCGATAGTTGCTGCGTTGTGTACTTTCTCACGAGCGATTGGGTCGTTTGCACCGTTCGCGTAGCTTGATGGTAGGTACTCTTTTAGCATCTTAAGTGCTTGTAGAGCCTGACCGTCAGAGTATTCGTTCGCCAGAACAGATACGTAAGCTTCCAGAGCGTGAGTTACTGCATCGTAACCACCGAACGCTGTTAGAGACTTAGGCATGTTCATAACCAGGTTAGCATCAACGATAGCCATGTTTGGCGTGATTTCGTAGTCAGCTAGTGGGTACTTAGCACCAGTCTTGTCGTCAGTAACAACTGCGAATGGAGTAACTTCTGAACCAGTACCTGAAGTTGTAGTGATACATACAAGCTCAGCTTTCTTACCCATTTTAGGGAACTTGTAGATACGTTTACGGATATCCATAAAGCGCATTGCTAGTTCTTCAAAGTGAGTTTCTGGGTGCTCGTACATTACCCACATGATTTTCGCAGCATCCATCGGAGAACCACCACCTAGAGCGATGATAGTGTCTGGTTGGAAGCTCTTCATTGCTTCAGCACCTTTCTCTACTACAGATAGAGTTGGATCCGCTTCTACGTCGAAGAACGTTTGAACTTCCATGCCTTGAGCTTTAAGCAGGCTAACTACGTCATCAGCGTAACCGTTGTTGAATAGGAAACGGTCAGTTACTAGGAATGCGCGTTTCTTACCTTCTAGGTCGCTAAGTGCGATTGGAAGGCTACCACGACGGAAGTAGATAGACTTAGGTAGTTTGTGCCACAACATGTTTTCAGCTCGCTTCGCTACAGTTTTCTTGTTGATTAGGTGCTTAGGACCTACGTTCTCAGAGATAGAGTTACCACCCCATGAACCACAACCTAGAGTTAGAGAAGGTGCAACGTTGAAGTTGTACAGGTCACCGATACCACCGTGAGTAGTAGGGATGTTGATTAGGATACGAGCAGTCTTCATCTTGTCACCGAAGTAACGGATGCGGTCTGCGTTAACGTCTTGGTTAGTGTACAGACCAGACGTGTGACCGATACCACCGATCTCAACCATAGTTACAGCCTGAGCAACTGCGTCTTCGAAGTTGTCAGCACGGAACAGACCTAGAGTTGGAGATAGTTTCTCGTGAGCAAATGCGTCGTCGTAAGATACTTTACCCAGACCTTCACCAACAAGAACTTTAGTGTCTGCTGGAACTTTAACGCCTGCCATTTCAGCGATTGCTGGAGCTGGCTGACCAACGATTTTCGCGTTTAGCGCGCCGTCGATAAGAAGAACTTTACGAACTTTCTCTGCTTCAGCTTTGCTTAGTACGTAAGCTTTGTGAGAAGCGAAACGCTCTTTAACTTCGTCGTATACTTCGTCAACTACGATTGCAGCCTGCTCAGAAGCACATACTACGCCGTTATCGAAAGTCTTAGACATTAGGATAGAAGCCACTGCACGTTTGATGTCAGCTGTTTCGTCGATAACTACAGGAACGTTACCTGCACCAACACCGATTGCTGGCTTACCAGAAGAGTAAGCTGCTTTAACCATGCCTGGACCACCAGTTGCAAGGATAAGAGCGATGTCATCGTGCTTCATTAGAGCATTAGAAAGCTCTACAGATGGCTGGTCAATCCAACCGATGATGTCTTTTGGAGCACCTGCTGCTACTGCTGCATCTAGAACAAGTTTAGCTGCGTCGTTAGTAGAGTTCTTCGCACGTGGGTGTGGCGAGAAGATGATACCGTTACGAGTCTTCAGAGAGATTAGAGATTTGAAGATTGCAGTAGAAGTAGGGTTAGTAGTTGGTACGATACCGCAGATGATGCCTACTGGCTCAGCGATAGTCATAGTACCTAGGTTGTCATCCTCTTCAAGGATGCCACAAGTTTGTTCGTCTTTGTATTTGTTGTAGATAAACTCAGAAGCGAAGTGGTTCTTGATTACTTTATCTTCAACAATACCCATACCAGATTCTTCAACCGCTTGTTGAGCTAGCGGGATACGAGCTTGGTTAGCTGCAAGAGACGCAGCGCGGAAGATTTTGTCTACCTGCTCTTGAGAGTAAGTAGCGAACTCTTCTTGCGCTTTCTTAACGCGAGCAATCATTGCATCTAGTTCAGCCATATTAGTTACAGGCATAGGGATTCTCCTAAAATTAGCAAATATTAAAAACTTTTTATTAAGAGTGCTGTTCCGTGTTTTTGTTTCGTCTTCAGAACAGGCTTCTTAGTAAATTGCTTTCATGGCTGAGTATATTATTTCAGGTTATGAAAAAAATTGACCCAGATCAGTTATGAAAAACTATTTACCCAATAAGTGGTACATCAATCTCAAAACCAAGCGTAAGTGAATGATAAATAACAATTTAGATCACATTTTACGATTGGACAAAAATAGAGCAATCAAACTTACCTTTCAAAAAAAGACGCCACATCTTGTAAAAAAGTTTACATTTTTTGACCACAAACTTACATGTAGTCCACAAACCTTGTGCTACTGAGAGTATATCTGAGAACTATTTCTCTCTACAATTGGACTTAAATTTTATCGAAAATGTGCAATTGTTAACGTTTGTATAAATCCTTCCCTCTTGGCACACCCATTCTACGTAACAAAGTATGTCATTTGTATTTACGTTTTTTTCAATAATAAGATTTTCTCAGTAATGAAAGAGTTTCAGCTTTAGTTTTTTTCATTCGTCGCTGAACATCTTTTCGACTATATTCCGCAAATAATCTGTTCCCTCTGTTTATTACTTGTAGGCACGCGAATGCAAACGTTCGAAATCGCTATATTTTTGCAGTTTTTCCTTGGCTTAGTGGCGGCAGTCAACCCTGTCGGCATCATGCCTGTGTTTGTCTCTTTAACTGGGCATATGACTCAGGAAGAGAAACACAAGACTGCTGTGACGGCTAATATCGCTGTCGCTATTATTCTGGTTGTCTCTTTGTTAGCGGGACAGATGCTATTAGATATGTTTAGCATCTCACTTGATTCGTTCCGTGTAGCGGGTGGTCTGCTACTACTGAGCATCGCATTCTCGATGATGAGCGGTAAGCTGGGTGAAGATAAGCAGAATAAACAGGAGAAAACTGAGTACGTCAGCCGCGAGCAAATTGGCGTGGTGCCACTAGCAATGCCACTTATGGCGGGCCCGGGTGCTATCAGTTCAACCATTGTTTACGGCTCTCGCTACCCTGCGATGCTGGATACTGTTGGTATCATAGTGACAATCGTGCTGTTCTGTTTGTGTACCTGGTTGCTGTTCCGCTCAGCGCCGCTGATTGTTCGCTTCCTTGGTCAAACCGGGATTAACGTAATCACCCGTATTATGGGCCTGATCCTCGGTGCACTTGGTATCGAATTCATCGCCAACGGGCTGCGTAACCTATTCCCAGGTTTAGCCTAACCTGACCTTCTTCTGGTATGATGTTGCCTATTCAATTCGTGTATAACCATGACAGTGCAACATCATGCCTCGCAAGCCTCTTAAGCATCATCTCTATGTGATTATTTTCGGTACTCATACTCGTGCCGGACGTGCCTTCGATATCGCGTTAATTTTTGCCATCATCGCTTCACTGGTGGTTCTGATCCTCGAGTCTCTGCCAAATGTGATGACAGAGTGGTCACAAGAGCTACGCTACATCGAATACACATTTACTGCGCTGTTCACCATAGAATATCTGCTGAGGCTCTATTGTTCCCCTAAGCCAAGCTCATACGCCACCAGCTTTTATGGTGTCGTTGACCTACTGGCGATCTTACCCACTTATCTGGCTATCTTTTTCCCAGGTGCGTCATTTATGGGCGTGGTGCGACTGTTACGTGTCATGCGTATTTTCCGTATCCTCAAGCTGGTCCGCTACCTGCAAGACTCGAACATCCTTTTACGTTCTCTGCTGATGGCTCGCCGTAAGATCATCATCTTCTTTAGTACGGTTGGCATTTTAGTCACTATCTTTGGTGCACTGATCTTTGTTATTGAAGGGCCAGACAATGGCTTCACAAGTATTCCGAAGAGTATTTACTGGGCGATTGTAACCATCACCACTGTCGGGTACGGAGACATGGTGCCACAAACACATATAGGTAAAGCGATCGCTTCGTTAACCATGCTACTTGGTTACTCTATCTTAGCGGTTCCAACCGGGATCATCACCGCAGAACTGAGCAGTGAGATGAACGCCCATAAGCAATTAGTCAAATGTCCTAACTGTAATCGCTCTGGCCATGATTCAGATGCCATGCATTGCAAACATTGTGGCAGTGAGCTGGCGGACCCGGATAATAGAGTGGTGAGTGGGGAAGAATAGAAGCGAGAAGCGAGAAGCGAGAAGCGAGAAGCGAGAAGCGAGAAGCGAGAAAATTTTGAAGGGTTGACACACAGTGCCAACCCTTTTCTTTTAAATTCAGGTAATTAAACTTAAATATCAGCAAGCGCTGCCTGCAGCTTTCGACTCGCTCATCGCAAGCTCCTCTCGGAGGACGAAGTCCGTTCTCGAAGCGCAGCGCTCTAACATCTCGAAGGGCGAAGCCCGTTCTCTCTTAAGCTTTCTCTGCCAGAATAATACGCAGCGTACGACGTAGCGGTTCTGCCGCACCCCATAGTAGCTGGTCACCAACAGTGAATGCGTTTAGGAAATCGTCACCCATTGCCATCTTACGCAGACGACCTACTGGGATAGATAGAGTACCCGTTACCTTAGCCGGTGTTAGCTCTTGCGCAGTGATATCACGATCGTTTGGAATCACTTTTACCCAATCGTTGTGAGTAGCGATCATCTCTTCGATTTCGTCCATAGGAACGTTTTGCTTAAGCTTGATCGTTAGAGCCTGAGAGTGACAACGCATCGCACCGATACGTACACAAGTGCCGTCGATAGGAACGGGAGCATCCTGGAAGCCAAGGATCTTGTTCGCTTCAACACCCGCTTTCCACTCTTCCTTGCTCTGACCGTTATCACGTTTGACGTCAATCCAAGGGATTAGTGAGCCTGCTAGCGGCACGCCGAACTTGTCGGTAGGGAAAGAGCCGCTGCGCATGGTATCAGCAACTTTCTTGTCGATATCAAGAATTGAGCTTGATGGATTTGCCAGCTCGCTGCTAACAGAATCGTTGATTACACCCATTTGAGAGATCAGTTCGCGCATGTTTTGTGCACCAGCGCCTGAAGCTGCCTGATACGTCATTGCGCTAGTCCATTCAACCAGACCTTTTTCGAACAGGCCGCCCAGACCCATTAGCATCAGACTTACTGTACAGTTACCACCAACAAAGGTGTTAGTGCCACCGTGAATGCCCTGCTGAATCTGAGTCAAGTTAACTGGATCCAGTGTAATGATTGAATCTTGTGCCATACGCAGAGTTGAAGCCGCATCAATCCAGTATCCCTTCCAGCCCGCTTGACGTAATGCTGGGTATACTTTTTCTGTATAGCTGCCACCCTGACAGGTAATAACAGCGTCTAGCTGCTTTAGGCTTTCAATATCAAATGCGTCTTGAAGAAGTCCTGCGTCTTTACCTAAGTTTGGTGCAGGAATACCTACTTGAGATGTGCTGTAAAAAACAGGTTCGATAAGGTCAAAATCTTTCTCTTCAACCATACGCTGCATTAGTACTGAACCAACCATGCCACGCCAACCAACTAAACCTACTCTCATTCTCAACTCTCCGTGTAATCAATTTAAATAATGGGATACCCCCAATATTCAATTTTCACAGCAAAATCTCAAGGGAAAATTGCACCAAATCTGTAACTTTTATCTCCTCGTTATGCATTTCTGTCCAAAACCTGCATTTTGCTCCCTTTTTGTTCGATTGTTATTTTGGCAAACAAAACAAATGCTTCATAAAACAAAAGTGAAAAATACGTGCCACAAAATGGTTACATCCAAAAACATTTCAGATCATTAAAATTAACTATTAACCATATATTTAACCACAAAAAACAACCATTACAGATACAAATCACATTGAATGGACATTTTATCGAAATATTATTCCAACTACGGTAAAGTGCCATTCGTACCTAAAAGGAGTTAACACTCTTAAGGCAAATAGTGACGTGATTTCTATTTGCACTTGCTCATAACACTTATAAGAGGCTCTGTATGACGCAACTTACCCCCCGTCTGCCCAGCTTGATGCAGGTTATCGTCTCCCTTGGACTGTTTCTATTGATGGCATTTTCGTTCACTGCCAAATTAGATCTTCCTATCCAACTTGCTCTATACATTGGCTGGTTCATCATTATGGTGCTAGGCATTCGTTTAGGGCACCAGTACAAAGATCTTGAGAAGGCAGCTTTAGGCGGTATCTCTAACGGTCTTGGTGCGGTGCTAATCCTACTTGCAGTTGGCGCACTAGTTGGTACGTGGATTTCAGGCGGCATCGTTCCTACCATCATCTACTATGGTCTGAAAGCAATTCACCCTTCTATCTTCCTTCTTGCCACGATGATCATCTGTTCACTAACCGCACTTGCAACGGGAACCTCATGGGGTGCTGCAGGCACGGCTGGTATTGCAATGATGGGTATTGGTCAGGGTCTGGGTGTACCAGCGCCAATTACAGCAGGTGCTGTGCTTTCTGGTTGTTACTTCGGCGATAAGATGTCACCACTGTCAGACTCGGTAATTCTGGCGTCATCAATGTCTAACGTTGAAGTCGTTGAACATATCAAAGGTATGCTGCCAGTCGCGCTTATTAGTTACATCATCACTGGTATCATGTTCACTGCTTTCGGTTTCCACTATGCGGGTAACGTTGATATGTCACAGGTGCAGTCTGTGATTCAAGCAATGGAACAGCAGTTCTACATCACTCCTTACTCATTTGTTCCAGTCGTTATCGTACTTGGCCTGTTAGCAATGCGTATGCCTTCATTCCCAGTAATCAGTTTTGGTTCACTACTGGGTATTATCTGGGCCGTGATGATTCAGGATGTTGACTTCCTGCAAGCTTTCAACACAGCCTGGGCACCGTTTGAAATTGAATCAGGCGTCGCATTTATTGACTCAATCCTAAACCGTGGCGGTATGTCTTCAATGCTAGGTTCCGTAGCAGTAATCGTGTTTGGTCTTGGTTTTGGTGGTCTGCTGGATAAAGTAGGCGTGCTAGAGACTATCGCTAAACTGTTTGAACGCCGCGTACAGAGCGCTGGCTCATTGGCGACCAGCACCATTGGTACCGCATTTATGGGTAACGTATTTGGTTCGGCAATGTACGTGTCACTGATTCTGACGCCAAAAATCTGTGCTAAAAACTATGACCGTCTGGGCTACAAACGTAAGAACCTTTCTCGTAACGCCGAGTTCGGTGGCACGCTAACATCTGGTATGGTGCCTTGGAGTGATAACGGTATCTACATGGCGAGTATTCTTGGTGTAGCAACCTTGTCTTACGCGCCATTTATGTGGCTAAGCTTCGTTTGTATCATCGTAACCATCATTACTTCTTACATGGGTTGGTTCGTAGATAAATGCGAACCCGTTGCAGAAACTGAATTGGTATCTGAAGAGCAACAAGCTGAGCTAACTAAGCAAACTGCTTAAGACGTTTAGATACTAAAAAAGCGCCTCCAATGAGGCGCTTTTTTTTAATCCACCCGTCAGCAGATTATGCCGATTTCTTAACGGCGCTGCGCTTACCTAACAGGTAGCCCAACCCTAGTGGCGCAAAGAAAATCGCAACAATAAACAGCACAAAGTAAATAATAGTGCTCTTAATCAACTCCACTAGTTTGTCCATCGCTAGCGTCAATACATCCTGCGAAACCTTATCCAGATCCTGAGTAAACTTCTCACGTTCTGCACTGACAATCAAAGCTATCTCAGCACGTTCACGAGCGACCATCTCTTCTAGTGCCTGACGCTCAAGACTCAACTGGTCAAGACGCGCAGCAGTACGAGCATCAATATCCTTAACCAATGGCTGTAGTTGAAGTGCCATTTGCTCGGCTAAGTTCTCCATATACTCTGGGTTGTTCTCGACAAAATCCTGAAATGACTCTGAAGTCGCCTGCAAACTTTGCAGCGTAGCAGTCAGCTGTTCACCGCTGATACTACTGTTCATGGCAATTAATTGTGCTTTCCAGGTCATCAGTTTCGGTGTTTGTTCTGATACCAGACTGAGTCGGTCTGAGACATCACCCAGAGCTTCAGGCATAGTGCCTAACGTTGATACTGCCTCTGTTTCACTGATTTGATTCGCTTCTAACCAAGCACGATAAGCTGGCGTGCGAATAAAGCTTAAATCTTCAAACGGATGCTGGGCTGCAAAGTCGATAACAAACTGCTTGGTTGCTTTGTAGCTACTGCCTTTAAGCAAAGATTTCGCGAGTTTGTCGACCTCTTGAGCAAGCGTTTGAGAGACTTGCTTAGCTTCAGAAGTCGTAAACAGTTCGCTACCTGCACCAGAATTAAAGAACTGGTTCATCTGCTCGGTGAACACCCAGCTATCAATTAAGGCTGCTGTAGGAGATACCTGATATGCAGCTCGCTGTAACCCTTCTTCTGCGTTGATTTTCCACAGTAAGACATAAGATTGATTAAGCTTATCCTGTGGATCGTAATTGGCAGCAATCGTGTCTGCGGCCTGCTCAACTTGAGAGAAGAACTGTTGAGTATATTCACGAGTCAGCAGTCTCATATTGAGTTCTTGCTGCGTTAACGGCGTTGTTTGACTATCAAGCTTTACTTCTAACAGCGAACATCCACTCAATGGTAACAACAGTAGTAACAACCAAAACACGGAAGAGCGACGCATTTACTGAACCTCAGGTAGCAAAAAATAAGCGCAGTAGCTTAGCGCGAGAAAGTCAGTATATCGTCAAATTCAGTTGTTATTGTGATCTTTTAGGAAAAGTCTGGCTTCTGAGATTGCCCGACCAAGTCGCCAATTTAACTCTTCGAGCAAACGTGGCACTAACGTAATATCTTCTTTGATAGCCACCTCGACCTTAGTTGCCGCTTCACGTAATTTGGTTGCCCCCAGATTCCCCCCAACCCCTTTTAAGCTGTGAGCTTTCCTTTGCGCTTCTTCAGGTGAATCGGTCAACAACTGAGTAATACGCTCTGCGTCATCGTTATGGTCTTCGATAAACACCTCTAATAGCATGCATACCGACTCCATATCGTTATTTAACGAGTCGAGCATCTTATCGAAATCAATTTCCGGCTCTTGGTCTTCTACTTTCGGTGTTTCTGGACTAAGCGGCTCAGTGTCAGTCACTACCTCTGTGACCATCGCTGGCTCATCATGCTCTGTTTCAGGTTCAGAGCTTTCTGATGTGTTGGTGTATTTGGCCCGATGGGTAAAAGCGATCAGCAACAACTGGCCAAGCATGAAAGTCAAAGTAAGCAGTAGCCCAAGCCAGATATGCCTCATCAGCAGTTGGTTGTACTCCGTTCTTTGCAAATCGATTTGCCCGTAAACGTCATGAGAAATTAGCTTATCGACCACATATTGTCCTTGAGCATAGCCACCCAACACTGACGAAATCTGGGCTAAAACTTGCTGAAGATCTTGACGAGCCTCTTTTGGTAACTCGTTTGAGACTGAGTAAATCTGGTCTAACTCGCGATAAATTTTCGGGCTCGAGTTGCGGTCGCTAAAAATAGCTTCGAGGACATTGGCACTAATCCGATAATAGAGTAAGGATAACGATGGGTTATCCGTATAACGCTCGCGTTTTTCACGCACCTGTTCGACAAGGCTAAGCAAATCGAGGTTATTATCCAGATAGATTTGGGTTTGTTCTATAAAACGATCGGTGGTGAAGAGAAGTTGATTAACATCCGGCAGATACCAACTCTTTTGGTAATGAGCGTCAATCTGCAAGCGCAGAGCATAAATCAGTTGTAAATCGAGAGCTTGAGAGTCCGCCATATGAACACGATAAGGCGTATCGAAAGAGAAAGTTTCGCGTAAATCTTGAATGCTGCTACCCAGCTCGTATATCTGCTCTTTGGTTGCATTGGTCGAACGGTAGCTGTTTGCAAGCGTTGCAATACAGATTAACCATATACACAACAGCAACCAGCCAAGTTTGAGCGTCTTACCTTCCATGCTCCCGCCTAAATAGATTATTTCCCTGTAATACAAGAATATACACTATCCGGCGGAAGTGGAGGACTAACTGGCAAAATAGTGCAGTCAGTCCTGTTCTGAAAACGTTTATTTGTTGCGAGTCAGCTGATCACGCAGGTTTGGCGGTGTGCCTTTGATGGTCAGAGTATCTGTCTCTGGATCGTAGAAAATACGCTCACCAAGCAGCAGACTATCAAAGCTGACATTCAGACCACCACCAGCACCAACATACTTAGTCAGTTTACGTACTGCAGCGCGGTCACCCGGGAAGCTCTCTTCCAATTCATAGCCCTGCTCTTGAGTGTAATCTAAAAAGCTCGTGCCATCTTGAGATGGAGGAAGCTCACCTGAGAGCTCTCTTACCTGAACTTCATCGCCAGACTTAATCTGTTCGTTACAGTAGTCAGCAACCTGCTTCTTGTAACTTAGTGCTTCGTCTTTTTCCAGTTTTGAGTCTGCGCAGAAGTCTTCAACTGCCTGCATTAATACCTGGTTCTGCACTTTGGTGTCCAAACCGACTTCCGCCTGAAGGAAGTCGAGGAAAAAATCTGCCACTTTACGGCCAACACGGCCCTTGATGTAAGCAAGGTAACGGTTTGATTCTTTGTCCGTTTCATAACTTGTCAGATCAATACGTGCAGCAATATCCATCTTGCTCAGATCAAGATAATCGGTAGCACTAATGTCCAAACCTTCAGTTACTTTAAGGCTTTGATTTGATGGGATAATCGCTACAAACAAGTAATCCGTCGCTAATGACTGATACTCAGCGATGACCAGAATACCTTCATCGGCAAACGGGTACTTTGACAGTTCATCTTTGAGACGATTAGCACTTTCCTGAGAGAAATCATAAAAATTTCGATTTCCCTGACGTAGCTCTTGCAACCAGACTTGAAAATCACTGTCTGATTTAAAATTACCAAAGCCTTTTCCTGCTTTTGAGTTAAACACTCGATGCAGTTCAGCTACCAGGTTTTCTGTAGAGGTATCGTTGGCGAGAGACTCGGCTCGAAAGTTAACAACCAGTTCATCGGCATCGTTTTTTTGTAGTTGATGTAGGATAACGTTTGAAAGATGAAGACTCATGATGAAATTTATCGCTGCGTAGGTTTCAGTTGCGTGGCATTGTAGGTTATCATAAGCCGCTTTACTATCATCAACAGAGTCTTTATGCCGATTACATCTAAATACAGCGACGAACAAGTTGAACGAATCCTGACAGAGATCGCCGCGGTACTTGAAAAACATTCTGCTGGCCCGGAGCTTGCATTAATGATCGCTGGTAATATCGCTACCAATGTCTTAAATCAGGATATTGCTGCTTCACAACGCAAAGCAATTGCTGAAAAATTCGCAGAGGCACTTGTTTCTTCTGTAGAAGATAAAAAACATTAAGAACAATAACGGATAATAGAACACTTACATGGTTGATAACGGAAATACATACGGCGAACGCGTATCGCGGTTAGTGGGTTGGGGGCATTGGTTTGCCTTTTTCAACATCATTGCAGCAATGCTGATCGGAACCCGTTATATCACTCAGTCACCTTGGCCTGAAACCCTATTAGGGCAATTCTACCTCGCCGTATCTTGGGTAGGTCATTTCGGCTTTCTGGTATTTGCCTTGTACCTGCTGGTTCTATTTCCGCTAACCTTCATCATACCGTCACGTAAGCTATTCCGCTTAGTGGCGGTCTGTTTTGCTACCGTCGGTTTGACGGTGCTACTGGTCGATACCCAGGCTTATCAAACCATCAACCTGCACCTGACACCTGTGGTGTGGGAAGTGTTATTTAGCGATGAAAGCTCTACTCTCACCGTAGACTTACAACATCTGTTTATCGTCCTGCCACTGATTTTCTTATTGCAGCTTGCCCTCTCTGAATGGGTCTGGCGCAAACAGCGTAAACTGTCCCATAAACATGTTGGTCGCCCTATTGCGGCACTGTTTTTCGTTAGCTTTATTTCAAGCCATCTGATTTATGTTTGGGCAGACGCCTATTTCTACAACCCGATTACCGCTCAGCGCGCTAACTTCCCTCTCTCTTACCCGATGACCGCTAAGTCATTTATGGAGAGACACGGACTGCTTGATCGCGAAGAGTATTTAATGCGCTTAGAGCAAAGTCAGGACAGCAACGAGTTAGTTCGTTACCCACTAGAAAGGATCGAGTTTGACCGTCGTGCAAACCCGCTTAATATTCTAGTGGTAAGTGTTAATAACCTACGCTCTGATGCTCTTACTCAAGAGAACATGCCTGCTGCTTACCAATTTGCACAAGAGAACCAAAACTTCACCAACCATTACAGTTCAAGTAATGACTCGTTCGGTATCTTCGGCCTTTTCTATGGCCTGCCAAGCAGCTATGCCAGCAGTATTAAAGCTCAGGGCTCTAAACCGATTCTGATCGATACCCTAATCGAAAAACAATACCAATTTGGTCTGTTCAGTGGCGATAACTTCGATGAGCCTCTGTATGGTGAAACTGTCTTCCGTGGTATGAACTTCACAGGCATTGCTTTCAATGACAAGCAATCACCAGACTCTCTGGCAATTGACGCTTGGGCAGATTGGGCAAAACAACAGGGTAAAAAGCCTTGGTTCAGCTACATTGAGTTAACTACCGTGGATAACTTCAGTGCCTACAGTGACAACGACCAGGCACAAACAGCTGCCAATAAGCTGAAGTCAGGTTATCAGAAGTCAGTTGCGACAGCTGATAAAGAGTTGGCTCAGCTCCTTGAGCAAGTAAAGGCACTAGAGCTTGATGACTCTACCGTGATCGTCATTACTTCAAACCATGCGACAGAGTTCAACGAAACAAAGACCAACAGCTGGGGTTCGAATTCTAACTACAGCCGTTACCAATTACAGGTGCCGATGGTGATTCACTGGCCAGGTAAAGTTGCTGCTCAATACCAACACAGAACCAGTCATCTGGATATGTCTGTGACCCTGCTACAAGACTTACTTGGTGTTTCATCTAACCCAACTGATTTCAGTAGTGGACGTAACCTGTTCGATGAACGCAAGCGTCGTTGGATTCTGGCGGGTGATTCGCGCGATTTGGCTCTTATTACCACCAAAAACACCACTGTGATTGATAAGTTCGGTAACTACAAACTGTACGACGCTAATTACCAGCGTCTGAAAGATGAAAACCCGACCTTACCAGTACTAATGCAAGGCCTGACTGAACTACAACGTTTTTACGCTAAGAGTAACTAAATCATACTGTTAGAGGATTGACCCTTAATCCATTACGGATTAAATTATTGGCATCGGACTGTAGCGCAGCTTGGTAGCGCACCGTCATGGGGTGTCGGGGGTCGCTGGTTCAAATCCAGTCAGTCCGACCATTACACCTAGAAAAAGAGAGCTTCGGCTCTCTTTTTGCGTTTTATACCAGAGTGTTCCGCTAGCAAGTGAATAGTTAATAATGAAAACACCATCAAAGTATACAAAGCAGATACCTGCTACGGTGGCGGCATTATTGAAATAGTGGATTATGTAGTAAATGAAGCTCACTCAACTTAACGCGTTCAAAGCCGTCGTAGAATGCCAAACTGTTACCGCGGCCGCAGAGCGTCTCAGCTTAAGTCAACCTGCGGTTAGTCGCTTAATTTCTGGCTTAGAACAGCGTATCGGATTTCAACTTTTTCAACGCAAGGGCAATCGTTTAGAGCTGAGCAGTGAAGGTGAAGCATTTTACTTAGAGGTAGCAAAAGTTTTTGATGCTGTGTCAGGGCTTACTCAGTCTGCAAGCTCGATTCGTTCACGCCATTTTGGCAGCCTAAACATCGCAGCAATGCCACTGCTGTCGAACGCTTTCTTACCACGCACCCTTGCAACTTTTCTTAAGCAATCGTCCAAAATGAAAATTGGCTTTAAAACCTATCGCTCAGAAGAGGTGATACATCGCATTCAAAGCCAAACTACCGACATTGGGTTTGCCTTTGTTGATCAACACTTAGCCGGTGTTAAAGCGCAAAAAGTGCAGTGCGAATGTGTCTGTTTGATACCAGCCTCCTCTCATTTAGCACGACGCACTGTTATTGACCTATATGATATCGCAGGGCAAGTCTTAATCCGTCATGAACGCGATACAACCCAACGAAGAATAGACGCGCTTCTGCGCCGCTACGATCTTTCCACTATAGAACAGATTGAAGTTTCTCTTGCTAGTAGCGCAGCAGTACTTGTCAGTGAAGGCGTTGGTATCGCGATCACCGACCCATTCACTGCTCATATGCAAGTCGAACATGGTAACGTCGTGATGCGCCCGTTAGTCTTTAG
>NZ_AEVS01000005.1 GCF_000189255.1 Vibrio brasiliensis LMG 20546
ATTATAAGCCCTGCTAGAAATAGCAGGGCTTTTTTATTAACATCTCTCTAACATTTTTGAAACATCAATTTTACAACTCTCTGTTTCTTAAGTGATTTTCCCAATTCTTTTATCTACATCCCAGTAACGCACAATGTTTTGTCATAACGTCATAAAACACACAGTTATTTATGCTCAATTGACCGAATATTGCAGATTTATGTGATTTGTGTGACGAATAATTCCCTAGATTTGTGCATTATCGTCAATAGCTCCTTAAACAAAATTGACAAAGTTTAACCAATCGAGATAATCCTAAGCCTCTTGTCAGGATTTTACTGTATGTTCTGGCAACAAGAGCACCGGCATCATGCCGGTATACGTTAGTGTTTATCTATCGTCATGAAGATGATTTTCGAGAGGCCTAATGTTGTTGTCAGGATGACAAAGAAAGGATGCAAAAATGGATAATATTGGAAGCCTGCTAGTAGACGCTGCAACCCTGATGCTTACAGGGATGGTTGTAGTGTTTATATTCCTCACTATTCTTGTCTACCTCGTTCGGTTGATGTCAAAACTGGTGCCAGAAGAAGTGCCAGAGCCGATCGCTACACCTAATCAAAATAACAAAGTTCAATTACCATCTTCTGCTGTTAGCCCTAAGGTTGTTGCGGCCATTTCCGCAGCGGTACATCAGTACCGTACCTCTGCAGCTAAGTAGCATTTGATAGGATTTAAAAGGAGTTAATGAGCATGTCTAAATCACTAGCTTTAACAGACGTGGTCCTTCGTGACGCCCATCAGTCGTTATTCGCGACTCGTATGCGTCTGGAGGATATGTTACCTATCGCTGAAGAGCTCGATAAGGTCGGTTACTGGTCTCTGGAAACATGGGGCGGTGCGACGTTTGATGCTTGTATTCGATTCTTGGGCGAAGACCCGTGGGAACGTCTGCGCGCATTGAAGAAAGCGATGCCGAATACCCCAATGCAAATGTTGCTACGTGGCCAGAACCTATTAGGTTACCGTCACTATGCTGACGATGTAGTAGAGAAATTTGTTGAACGTGCTCATGCCAATGGTATGGATGTATTCCGTATCTTTGACGCGATGAATGACGTTCGTAACTTTGAAAAAGCAGTTAAGGCTGCTGTCGATGTTGGCGCTCACGCACAAGGTACACTCTCTTACACAACCAGCCCTGTTCATAATACGGATACATGGGTTGATTTGGCGAAGCGTCTGGAAGACCTTGGCTGTCACTCGCTATGTATCAAAGATATGTCTGGTCTGCTTAAGCCATACGAAGCAGAAGATCTGATTTCACGTATTAAGGCTTCATGTGATGTGCCGCTAGCACTGCACTGTCATGCGACAACGGGTCTTTCTACCGCTACGGCAGTAAAAGCTGTTGAAGCTGGCGTTGATATTCTTGATACCGCTATTTCGTCGATGAGCTGTACTTACGGCCATACTCCAACTGAAACCGTTGTTGCTATGCTGCAGGGTACTGAGCGCGATACCAATCTTAAGCTTGATCAAATTGAACCAATTGCCGCTTACTTCCGCGAAGTTCGTAAGAAGTACGCTAAGTTTGAAGGTCAGCTGAAAGGTGTTGATTCACGTATCCTCATCGCTCAGGTTCCAGGTGGCATGCTAACCAACATGGAAGGCCAGCTGAAAGAGCAGGGTGCCGCGGATCGTCTTGACGAAGTGTTGGAAGAGATCCCACGTGTTCGTCAGGATCTTGGTTACATTCCACTGGTTACCCCTACCTCTCAGATCGTTGGTACACAGGCGGTGATCAACGTGCTGACTGGTGAGCGCTATAAGAGCATCACTAAAGAGACTGCTGGCGTACTGAAAGGTGAATATGGCGCAGCACCTGCGGAAGTGAATGCTGAGCTACAGGCTAAAGTGCTTGATGGTGCTGAAGCTATTACTTGTCGTCCTGCTGATTTGCTTGAAGCAGAAATGGATAGTTTGACTGATGAGCTGCTAGCGAAAGCGAAATCTGACGGCATCTCATTGGCTGAGGATACGGTTGATGATGTTCTAACGTACGCACTGTTCCCTCAGGTAGGTCTTAAGTTCCTTAAGAACCGTCATAACCCTGATGCGTTTGAACCTGCTCCTGGTAAAGAGGAGCTTGCGCCAGTAGCTGCTCAACCAGCACAAGGTGGCATCGAAGCTTACAGTGTTAAAGTTGACGGTCAGGTTTACGATGTTGAAGTTGGTCCACAAGGTCAGTTGACTTCTGTCGCTCCTGCGCAGCCAAGTACTAATGCGCAACAAGCGGCTCCTGCTGCACCAGCCGGTAACTCTGAAACGGTTCCTGCACCGCTAGCGGGTAACATCTTCAAAGTGAATGTTCACAGCGGCGCTCAGGTAGCAGAAGGCGATGTCCTGTTAATTCTTGAAGCGATGAAGATGGAAACGGAAGTGCGTGCTGCTCGCGGTGGTATCGTCCAAGATCTACACGTCAAAGAAGGTGATTCTGTGACTGTTGGTGCTCCACTACTTAGTTTAGCGTAAGGGAGTAGCATGGAAGGATTAATGACCCTTTGGTCAGAAACAGGGATCGCCAACTTCGAGTTTGGCCAGATCTGTATGATCTTGGTTGGCTGTACACTGCTGTTTTTGGCGATTCGTAAAGGATTTGAGCCGTTACTACTATTGCCGATTGGTTTTGGTGCCATCTTAGCTAACATTCCTAATGCTGGCTTTACAGAAGAGGGCGGTCTGCTCTACTACGTTTACTACGTTGGTATTGAGTCGGGAATTTTCCCACTGCTTATCTTCATGGGCGTTG
Source organism: Vibrio brasiliensis LMG 20546 (assembly GCF_000189255.1). Taxonomy (GTDB): domain Bacteria; phylum Pseudomonadota; class Gammaproteobacteria; order Enterobacterales; family Vibrionaceae; genus Vibrio; species Vibrio brasiliensis. The sequence goes on from NZ_AEVS01000005.1 coordinate 2,792, forward strand.
GTGCAATGACTGACTTTGGTGCGCTTATCGCTAACCCTAAGACGTTATGGCTGGGTGCTGCGGCGCAGTTTGGTATCTTCGCTACCCTGTTCGGCGCAATCTTGCTTAACTACGTACCGGGTATGGAATTCAGCATGCCAGATGCCGCGTCTATCGCGATCATTGGTGGTGCTGACGGTCCGACGGCTATCTTCTTAGCAAGTCAACTGTCGCCTGATCTACTTGGTGCGATCGCCGTTGCAGCATACAGTTATATGGCACTGGTTCCGATCATTCAGCCACCAATCATGAAGGCGCTGACATCACCGGAAGAGCGTAAGATCCAAATGGCACAGCTACGTCACGTAGGCAAAGCCGAGAAGATCTTGTTCCCACTTGCGGTACTGCTGATGACAATCTTGTTCCTCCCTTCAGCTACCCCACTGGTTGGTATGTTCTGTCTGGGTAACCTGATGCGTGAAGCAGGTGTGGTTGATCGTCTGTCTAAGACTGCGCAAAACGAGCTGATCAATATTGTGACCATCTTCTTAGGTCTGGGTGTTGGTTCTAAGCTGCAAGCAGAAGAGTTCCTCAACATCGAAACTCTGGGTATCTTAGCGCTGGGTGCTGTCGCATTTAGTATTGGTACCGCAGGTGGTGTATTGATGGCTAAGCTACTTAATAAGCTATCGAAGGAAGATATTAACCCGCTGATTGGTGCCGCAGGCGTATCTGCAGTACCTATGGCCGCACGTGTAGTTAATAAGGTTGGTCTGGAGGCTAACTCGCAAAACTTCTTATTGATGCACGCTATGGGGCCTAACGTAGCTGGTGTACTTGGTTCTGCTGTTGCTGCTGGTATTCTGCTAGCGCTTGTTGGCTAGGTATCAATTCCGGTTAGTAATTGGTCAAATTGAGAGTAAGTGGTTAACTTGCTGGCAATAAATGGTATATATTCAAAGGGATGCTTTCGCATCCCTTTTTTTATATCGACAGGGAAATGATGAAATGGAAAACAAACAAATCGCAATCTCACAATTTGGTGATCCAGACGTTCTCGTTATTCAAACTTCACCAATTCCAGAACCACAAACTGGCGAAGTGTTGGTTAAAGTGCACTTCTCTGGTGTGAATCCCATCGATGTAAAAACTCGGGCAGGCCTTGGTTGGGCTGCGTCTCAGAATAAAGATAACCTACCATGGGTACCTGGCTATGATATCTCTGGGGAAATTATTAAGGTCGGAGAGGGGACTGAACGGTTTGCGCTTGGCGATAACGTCGCTGGTTTTATCGGCTTTCCGCTCTCTGGCGGTGGCTATAGCCAATATGTTTGTGTTCCTGAGGCGGCACTGAGCCTTGTACCGGATTCCATTACGCTTGAAGCGGCAGCAGCTCTGCCATTAGCTGGTCAAACGGCAGTGCAGGCACTAGACAAAGCTGGGGTGCAGGAAGGACAACGCGTTCTGATCCTGGCGGGTGCCGGTGGCGTTGGTCATATTGCGATTCAGGTAGCGGTGGCAGCTAAAGCTGAAGTCTTTACCACTTGTAGTGAAGCGAATCTGGATTACATGGCGACCTTAGGTGCCCATGCGGTGAATTATCAGTTTGCACCAGTCTCTGAGCGAGTTGAAGAAGCGGATGTGTTGATCGATTTAGTCGGTGGTGATGCAGCTCTTGATGCGCTTAAATGCCTGAAAGATGGTGCTAAAGTGGTCACGGTTCCAACTTTGTCGGCTGAGCTTATTTGCGAGAAAGCAAAACTGTTAGGCTTTGAAGCGACAGGGATGCTTGTTGATCCAAACCCGGAACAACTGGATGCACTACTTTACATGGTGAGCGTCGGTCTGGTTAAAACTGAAATTCAACAGGTGTACCCACTGGAGCAGGTGGTTGATGCGCACAAACAGATTGAAACAGGACATACAAGGGGCAAGATCTTGCTTGATATGCAATGTTAGAAGCGTTTAATAGCGCATTTGAATCTTTTGCACTTTGGTTTTCTGATTCGGCACTGTGGGTACTCTTTTTAAGTGGATTCCTCAGTGCCACTTTATTGCCCGGAGGGTCTGAGGCAGGACTGATTGCAACGCTGAGCCTGAATCAATACGCTACTTTCAACGTCATTGTTGTAGCAACACTCGGTAATACTCTTGGTGGTCTAACCAACTATTGGCTTGGATTGTGGCTACCAAATAGAACTCAAAACGAAAAACATGGTCATAAAGCCTTATTATGGCTAAATAAATACGGCTATTGGTCGCTTCTTTTTAGCTGGTTACCAGTGATTGGTGATCCGTTATGTTTAGCCGCTGGTTGGTTACGGATGCGCTTTTGGCCAAGTTTCTGGCTAATATTGATTGGCAAAGCACTCCGTTACAGTTTACTCGCTGCAGTTTTTTACGGTTTTTTCTAAGGGGATGTCATGAGAAAGATTTGGCTCGGTGCTATTTCTCTTGTCGCACTATACGGTTGTTCTTCCAATAACCTCTCTTCGGTACCTTTCTTTTCCTCCTTACCTGATGGTGTCACGCTTGTTGAAGAAGTGGAGGCTGAGCCTGGTAAGGCTATGATCCCGTACTCTAAGTACCAGTTGGATAATGGTTTGACCGTTATTCTTTCTCCGGATCACTCAGATCCACTTGTCCATGTCGATGTGACTTATCACGTGGGGTCAGCTCGTGAAGAAGCGGGTAAGTCTGGCTTTGCTCATTTCTTCGAACATATGATGTTTCAAGGCAGTGAGAATGTTGGTGATCAACAACATTTCAAGATCATTACTGAAGCTGGCGGAACATTAAACGGCACGACGAATCGGGATCGTACTAACTACTTTGAGACTGTACCGTCAAATCAGCTTGAGAAAATGCTGTGGCTGGAGTCTGACCGTATGGGCTTTTTGCTCGATGCGGTTTCGCAACGTAAGTTTGAAATTCAGCGTGATACGGTGAAAAACGAGCGCGCGCAAAATTATGATAATCGCCCATATGGCCTGATGTGGGAGAAAATGGGTGAAGCCATGTATCCAGAAGGTCACCCTTACTCATGGCAAACCATAGGTTACGTTGAAGATCTTGACCGGGTTGACGTCAATGACCTGAAAGCATTCTTCTTACGCTGGTATGGTCCGAACAATGCGGTGCTGACGATTGGTGGTGATATCAATGTGGATCAGACCTTAGAGTGGGTCAACAAGTACTTCGGATCAATCCCTAGCGGACCTGAAGTGAATCAGGCACCAAAACAACCAGCAAAATTGACACAAGATCGTTATGTCACTCTCGAAGATCGCATTCAGCAGCCAATGCTGATGATCGGCTGGCCGACCACTTACAATGGCGCGGAAGGTCAGGCATCACTGAATGCATTAGCGAATGTCTTAGGTAATGGTGCAAACAGTCTGTTGTACCAAAAGCTGGTTAAGACTCAGAAGGCCGTTGATGCAGGCGCATTTCAGGATTGTGCTGAACTAGCCTGTAACTTCTACGTTTATGCAATGGCTCCATCGGGTGAGAAGGGGGCGTTAAAACCTCTCTATCAAGAGTTGATGCAAACCCTGGGTGAGTTTGAAGCTAAAGGTGTTGATCAAGCACGCCTTGAACAGATCACTGGTATGGCAGAAGCTCAATCAGTTTTTGCTTTGCAAAGTGTTCGTGGCAAGGTGTCACAGTTGGCATCTAACCAAACCTTCTTCAATAAACCTGACCGTATTCAGTCGCAGTTAGCCGAGATACGAGCGGTAACGCCAGAGTCAGTGATGGATGCCTACAAAACTTACGTTAATGGCCACCCTAAAGTTGCGTTGAGTGTTGTACCAAGAGGCAAAGCTGAGTTAGCGGCAGCTCCGGCCAACTTTGTCACTCCTGAGAGAACTCTACCTGCTTACCAGAAAGTGACTGAAGACCAACTTGCTTATCGCCGTGCAGAAGACAACTTCGATCGTTCAGTGATGCCTGAAGTCGCTGAAGGCGTTAAGGCACAAATGCCAGAGCTCTACCGTATCTACTTTGATAACGGTGCAGAAGTCTTAGGAACGGTCAGTTCTGAAACTCCAACGGTGCAGCTAGAAATTAGTTTCCCTGCCGGTGAGCGTTATGTCGCGAGGGGTAAAGAAGGCCTGGCTAACTTAACAGCATCCATGATGCAGGAGGCAACTCAGGACTCTAGCCTTGAAGAGTTACAAGCCCGATTAGATAAGTTAGGTAGTTCGGTTAGCGTGCAAGCGGGTAATTACACCACCAGCATTTCAATCTCTAGTTTAGAGAAAAACTTACCGCAGACGCTTAAAATTGCTGAAGAGGTACTGTTTAAACCTGCATTCCGTCAACAAGACTTCGACCGTATTAAGAAGCAAATGCTGGAAGGCATCGTTTATCAACACCAGAAAACCAGTTGGTTAGCATCTCAGGCAACGCGTCAGGTGCTGTTTGATGGCACGGTTTATCAGCGCTCAAATGATGGTACTCAGGCATCAGTAGAGAGTTTGACACTGGACGATGTTAAAGCCTTCTACAAACAGCACTATACCCCTCAGGGGGCACAAATTGTGGTGGTAGGCGATATCAATAAGAAGCAAGTTAAACAGCAGCTTGCCTTTATCGATAACTGGCAAGGGGAAGTCGCACCATTGCTGAGACCGCAGTTAGTTAAAGCAAATGAACAGCAAAAAATCTATCTGGTCGATAAACCAGGGGCGCCACAAAGTGTGGTACGCATGGTACGACTCGGACTGCCGTTTGATGCCACTGGAGAGGTTTACCTAACTCAACTTGCCAACTTTAATTTGGCAGGGAACTTCAATAGTCGCATCAACCAGAACTTACGTGAAGACAAAGGCTACACTTACGGAGCAAGTGGCTATCTGGCTTCAAATAGAGAGGTAGGTGCGGTCGTCTTTTCCGCTCAAGTACGTGCAGACTCGACAATTCCATCGATTATCGAGATGCGAAAAGAGCTCGAAACGTACAGCCAAAATGGCATGAGCGATGACGAAATGAAATTTTTACGCTTAGCGGTCGGTCAACAAGATGCACTAAAGTATGAAACGCCTTCACAGAAAGCCGGATTACTTAATAGTATTCTTGCCTATAGCCTTGACGAAGATTACCTCAAGCAGCGTAATGAAATTGTCGAAACGGTAAATAAGCAGACGCTAGATGAGTTGGCTAACAAGTGGTTTAACCCAGATGACTACCAAATTATTGTTGTCGGTGATGCTAAATCCCTCAAGCCACAGTTAGAAAGTTTGCAGATTCCGATAGAAGAGCTTGAAATCATCCGTTAGAGTACACATAACATAGTGCATAGCTAAAGGGTGACTTTGGTCACCCTTTATGAATTTGTTTAGCCAGTTTGGTTTAACGACCAAACCATTGATATAAGCGAACCTCATTTTGACTGAATTTGCTGCGCGACTTGAGCGAGTTGCACAAAACCCAGAAGTATTTAAGAGTTTTGGACGTGGTGTTGAGCGTGAAACACTGCGTTACCACCAAGATGGTCATCTGGCTACAACGCCACACCCGGAAGGGCTAGGTTCTGCTTACGCCAATAACTGGATTACTACCGATTTTTCAGAGTCACTGTTAGAGTTTATTACTCCGGTTTCTAGTGATATCACGACCCTGACGGCACAGCTTGAAGATATCCACCACTTTACACAGACCAAACTGGGTGAAGAGAAAATGTGGCCGCTTTCGATGCCTTGTTACGTTGGTAGTGAAGATGACATTAATCTTGCCCAGTATGGTGACTCGAACTCAGGGAAAATGAAAACCCTCTACCGTGAAGGCTTGAAACGTCGTTACGGTAGCTTAATGCAAATCATCTCTGGCGTTCACTTTAACTTCTCTTTCCCAGAAAGCTTCTGGCAACAACTACTGGGTGAGCAGAGTGAGCAGCAGCGTCAGGCAAGTAAGTCAGAAGCTTATTTTGGATTGATTCGTAACTACTACCGCTTTGGCTGGCTAATCCCATACTTCTTTGGTGCATCTCCTGCTTTATGCTCGTCATTTGTCCAGGGCAGAGATAGCAAGCTACCGTTTGAAAGTATCGGCGGTACACTTTATCTGCCTCATTCGACTTCGTTACGTATGAGCGATCTGGGTTATACCAACAGTGCTCAGAGTGCATTGAAAATTGGTTTTAATAGTCTGGACGAGTATCTGGATGGCTTGAACACGGCGATTCGCACTCCTTCAGAAGAGTTTGCAGAAATTGGCGTTAAAGTGGATGGTGAATACCGTCAGCTTAACAGCAACGTTCTTCAGATTGAAAATGAACTCTATGCCCCGATTCGTCCTAAGCGAGTGGCTAAATCTGGTGAAAAACCGTCAGAAGCACTAGCACGCGGTGGGGTTGAGTATATTGAAGTTCGTTCTCTCGACGTTAACCCATACAGCTCAGTGGGTATCAATGAAGATCAAATTCGCTTCCTGGATCTGTTCCTAACATGGGCGGCACTCACAGAGTCAGAGCCAATGGACTACTGCGAACAAGCATGTTGGCGTGATAACTGGAATCGTGTGATTGTCGAAGGTCGTAAACCAGGCCTTGAGCTACAGATTGGTTGTAAAGGTGAAGTCCTTACACTGCAAGATTGGGCTAAGCGTGTATTCGTCGAGTTGGTTCAAATTGCAGAGAAGATGGATCAGGCAGTAGGTGGTGAAGCTTACCAAGCGGTTTGCTACAAACTTCTGTCGTGGATTGATAACCCTGAGCAGACTATCTCAGGCCAGTTACTCGAAGATACCAAGCGTTACGGTGGTTTAGGTAAAGTTGGCTGCGAGTTAGGTAAGGAGTATCGAACACAGCACCTCAACCATAACTACCGCACGTACAGTGAAGCTGAAATGGAAGACGAAGTGATTCGTTCACGTCAGGCTCAGTCTGAGGTCGAAGCGTCAGATAGCCAGAGTTTTGATCAATTTCTTGAAGAGTACTTCTCTTACTTAAACTCTTAAGGTCATAACGTGATAAGGAAATTAGCGGTAGTGGTGAGCATTGCCGTGCTTGGTGGTTGTGCTACAGCACCACCGAAGGATCAGTCTAACCTGTGTGAAATCTTTCGTGAGAAGCCAGGCTGGTATGACGACGCCGTTGATATGCAGGATGAGTGGGGTACGCCTATTCAGATATCGATGGCGTTCGTAAAACAAGAAAGTAGCTTTCGCCACGATGCGAAACCACCTAAAGATTACCTTCTTGGTTTTATCCCATGGGGCAGAGTAAGTAGTGCTTACGGTTATGCTCAAGCGCAAGATCCAGCATGGGAAGATTTTCAAAAGGCGACCGGTCATGGCGGCTCAAGAACAGACTTCGCCGATTCGTTGATGTTTATTGGCTGGTATACCAGTGAAACACAGCGGCAACTGGGCGTGTCAAAGTGGGATGCTTACAATCAGTATTTAGCCTATCATGAAGGTCGAGGCGGCTATAAGCGTAAAAGCTATCAAGCAAAACCGTCACTAATTCGAGTTGCGCGCAAAGTCGAGCAGCAAGCAAAGGATTATGGTTGGCAACTTAAACAGTGCCGACAGGAATTAGAAAACAATAGAAGCTGGTTCTTTTAGGTACCAGAGCAGTCACAATGGAGAAGGACAATGCCGTTATTAGATAGTTTTACTGTAGATCACACCCGCATGAATGCACCTGCGGTTCGAGTGGCGAAAACCATGACCACGCCAAAGGGTGACACCATTACGGTATTTGATCTGCGCTTTACTGCACCAAACAAAGACATCCTATCTGAAAAAGGGATTCATACATTAGAGCACCTTTATGCTGGTTTTATGCGTAACCACTTAAACGGTGACAGTGTTGAAATTATCGATATTTCTCCAATGGGCTGTCGTACTGGTTTCTACATGAGTCTGATCGGTACTCCACAAGAACAGCAAGTCGCTGATGCCTGGTTAGCGGCTATGCAAGACGTACTGAAAGTAGAAAGTCAGAACAAAATCCCTGAACTGAATGAATATCAGTGTGGTACTGCAGCAATGCACTCGCTCGATGAGGCAAAACAGATTGCTGAAGCGATCCTGGCCGCTGGTATCTCTGTAAATAAAAACGATGAGCTGGCGCTACCGGAAGCGATGCTCAAAGAGCTTAAAGTTGACTAATGTGTTGGCAATAAAAAAGGAAGGCGAAAGCCTTCCTTTTTTGTTTGTGGTTCTGTTCGTCTAATTCGCTTTCGGTAACACAACGACTTGAGTTTTTGCCCATATATCGTGAAAGCCACGTTTCTGTGGATCAAGTGGAACGGTAAAGTTCGCCAGACCAAAACCTGAAGTACCAATGCGAATCAGCGCCTGAGTAACTGACACAGGTCTGCCATCATTGCTACGTAAATGCAGTTTCCATGCACGCATACCTAATGTCTGACCTGCTCTGGTCCAGAAGAAAACGAAGAAGTAAATCCAAACAAATGCCAGATAAGCAGTGTAAACCGGACTCCAGATAGGATGGTTTGTGAGAAAATCACTGACATCTTCAAAGCCACCGATATTAAAGATCCCCAGCGCCATCAAAGCATGTAAAACGGCGATAACAATACCAGCAGCCATCATTTCAACAGCAATGATAATAAGTCCATCGTAAAAGAGTGCCCCAAGGCGGCGAAACAAGCCTGCTGGTGGCAAAGTGTCAGTCGTTGACATAAAACCTACTTACCCAAATAAAATAAGGCGAAAGAATAAAGCTTCAATTTTAATCTGAAAAGAGAGCTTGCGCACAGCTTACCAATTTATGGCGATTTTATCGGCAAACGACAGGGAATTCAGTCTTTTGCACTTGCACGATCAATAAGCATACGTATAATGCCAGACATCAAAGGGCAATGCCCCAAGATGCCGGTGTGGTGAAATTGGTATACACGACGGATTCAAAATCCGTTGCCTTCGGGCGTGGCGGTTCAAGTCCGCCCACCGGTACCATAATTTTGAAACAGAGCCTTAGCAGTCGCTAGGGCTTTGTTTTATCTAAAGTAATATTAGGATTGGTCCCCTAATACTGGCTCAAAGTATCGAACAGTTGGTTTTGAATCTCCCGTTGTGCGGTTGCATTTTTGGTGCAATTTGGTGCAAGGAGTCAACATGGCCACTATTCAGGTCCGCAAGGGCAAAAAGAAAACCACCTATCGCGTGCAATTCATGCGAGACGGGCAACGTATCTCTAAATCATTCCCTACTAAAAAATCCGCAGAAAAGTTTGCCGCTTTGCTGGTGGTCGATGACGACTTTTCCCATTCGATGACCAACCAAACCCTCAATTCTTTTTTAGTCTCCGATGCTATTGATGAGTATTTGCAGCAGTACAAAGGCAAAGACGTCAGTCTTGCACAACGATTAAGCTATTGGTCTGCTGCTTTTGGCTCGATAGCTGTGGGAAAAGTCACCCGACAGAAGGTCAAAGCCGAACTAAGAGGTTTGCTGAAACGGTGTGCTCCTTCGACCGTCAATCGTTATAAAGCCGCATTGGGCACGCTCTATCGTTATCTACTGCATGAATACGACATCGACCATAACCCTACCAAGGGGATCCCGCTGCTTACTGAAAACAATGCTCGTACTCGGTACCTGAGTGACGAAGAGATAGAGCGTCTACTTAGTGCGTGTCGTCACTCGTCATGGAACCAACTATTTCTGCTGGTATTGCTTGCGATCACGACAGGAGCGAGAAGAAGTGAATTGCTGACTTGTCGATGGGAAAGCATTAACTTAAAAACGCGGACTATCCACTTAAGCACTACCAAGAATGGTGAACAACGATTGCTGACATTAACACATGAGGCCGTGACTGAGCTGATGAAGTATCGTCGCTCCTCTGGCTACTTGTTCCCCTGTCCTGAGCTTCCAGCCATGTACTTTAAGAATTTTGATTACCACTGGAAGGAGGCGCTCACCAAGGCGCATATTCACAGTTTTCGCTTTCACGATCTGCGTCACACCTGTGCGAGTATTCTCGCCATGAATGGCGCAAGTCTGTTAGAAATCAAGCAGGTACTGGGGCATAAGACGATTGCAATGACGCAACGTTACGCGCATTTATGTGTGAGTCATCAGCAGATGCTTACTGAGCGTGTTCTAGGTAACATTGGACAGAGAACAAAAGGGATATCCAAGCAGTGTTAAAAAAACGTCATATAGTGAGTAAACAGCGTGCCAAGCGCAGTAGTGGCAAAGTCGGGAGTCTTAATGTTCCTAAATATGACAAAGTTGAACAGCCGAACGGTTTGCTAGCTAGGCTAGCTGCCGATGGAAGAGTTGAGCGCTGTTGTGATGTAAACCGAAAAATAATCAGCATCAGTCAAAGTTCTGATTACGGCGGTACCGAGATCGAAGTGCAATGGGTACATTATCATAAGATGCTAATGCTCACGGGTTTTAGCCTAGAAGAGTGGGCAGAGCATAACTACTATGAGAATGAGTACATCCCGGTGTATATACTCTTAAAAAGACTTGGTGCTGATAAGCGCAATGCTTTTTGGTTTTTTTGGGTGAGTCTCTACAGTGTTTAGTTAACTGGAGTATCGCAGAGCAGGATGAGAACTGGGATGATGCTACTTTATACGAAAGGCAATATAGGGAAGCAAGAGAAAAGTTAACGCTTGCAGCCCATGAGTCCAAATTACAGGTCGATGGCAAGCCTTCACTAGATGATACGAATCTAGAAGCAAGTGCTCAGAGAGTGGAAAATGAGCAACATATACAGCAGGTCATTATTCGGTACATTGATCTAGCCAAGTATAGAAAAAAGAATGGAGGCTACAATCTCAAGAAATTATCTGAGGAACTGGAGAAAATGGAGCAGTTGGCCTACCTCAAACCTAGCTACATATACAAAGTTCTTCGAAAATTCGACAAACTCTTGAACAAGGATTGGTTAGAGCTACGCTCGCTAAATTGTGATGGTTATCACGAAATTGTACCTTAACCAGCAATATTTTTTTACTGCCGACCGATAGTAAAAAAAATTTCGCGATAAAAATCTCCCCCGAAGCCGCACGCAATGGGTGTGCGGTATTGGTAACCCAATCAAGCGGGAGAAAACCATGACTCGAACTATTGAGCCAATTACTTCAAACCTAGAAAACTGGCAGCCTCTGACCAAGGTTGCTGACAGTTTTCCTCAGTTCACCCAACCTCAGCTAAAACGCCTATTCTGGCTCAGAGAACAGCATCCAGGGCTGTCACGCTGCTATCGTCAAGTCGGCAAAAAAGGGTACATCTGTCTTCCGTTATTTGGAATGTGGCTGGCCGGCCAACTTCCTGAACAACAGGAGGAAGAATAATGTCTAAAGATAATCCAGCGTTCAATCTCAGCCTTAGAGAGTTACTTCTAGAGATGGAGGGGGTCGATGTAGATTTGAGCTTGGAACATTTCGCGTATAGCGGAATGCTAAATAAAACTCCTTTTGGGTATGTGCCTGCTGGTACGGCGAGCGAAATTGAGTTCAAAGGAGGCGGCTGTAGATTGTACGTAACTGCACAGGGAGTTGCCAAGGTTTTCTTTGAGTACAAAGAAGGGCGCCTTCCTATGAAGAAAAATTGGGATGGGCGCTTCATGAGCAAGAAAGAACTCAACAACAAACTCCGAGAATTGTATAGAGATAAAAGGAAGCGTCAATATGGGTAACCTCAACAGTCAGCTAAAGGTCAAAAGCTATAAATGGGCAAAAGGCTCTGATGGTTACGATGTCCAACTAGACTACCTTATTGAGGGAGTACTCCCTGCTCAGTCATTTGGTGTGGTTTATGGCCCTAGTGGTTCATTTAAATCATTTCTTATCATGGGGTGGGCTGCTCATGTCGCCTCTGGTATTGAATGGGATGGTCGTAAGGTAAAGCAAGCGGGTGTGTTATATGTTGTTGCAGAAGGGGGGATTGGTGCTGCTAGGCGTGTTAAAGGATGGGAGAAAGAGTATTTAGGTGGCAAGCAACTAGAGAACTACTATTCGATCTGCGTGCCTGTACATATTGCCAACCCTGAAGCACTGCGAATGCTTCAGGCTACCATAGATGAAATCGAAACTACGCAAAACACTAAGATTGAGTTAGTTATTTTCGATACGCTTGCCCGTTGCTTTAATGGTGCTGATGAAAACAGCACTAAGGATATGAATTACTTCATTTCTGGCTGCGATATGCTTAAAGCAACCAAAGGAGTCAGTGTACTTGTAGTTCACCACAGTGGTAAGAGCGAAGCCAATGCAGCGAGAGGAAGCTCAGCGCTTCGTGCTGCGTGTGATTTTGAGTTCAAAGTGACTAGGGAAGCTGAAGATGAAACGAGTGAGCCGGCTTTAATACTCAGTTGCGAAAAGATGAAGGACGATGAGCCTATAGCTAAGCGCTCAGTCAAACTAAAGCCAGTCTATGTCTTTACGAATCAAGAGGGCAAAAAAGTTTACTCTCTGGCCGCAGATAGTAAGCCTGAACTAGCAAGCGCTAAAGAGTTGGTTGACGCTAGACCTCTTTCTCCAGCTCAAACTGCGCTATGGGAAATTGTTCGCGGGCGTGTGGCCTCTAGTCAATCTACCTCAAGAGCGCTAGTGCTTGATGACTTTAAGGCATTAGGGTTCCCACAGAAGAATTTTAGCAGGAGCGTCCAGAGACTCATTGACCGAGGACTGCTTGAAGAAAGGGATGGTGATTTTAGATGCATGCCATCAAGTAAATAATGCACCTCACCTCCGACTGCCATATACATGGGGAGCGGAGGTGAGGTGAAGGGTAACAGTAACAGAATTATAGGGAGCTAGTTATGAGTGATTGGAACCAAACTAGGCAAAAGTATAAAGAGTCATATATTCAATCTGGTATTAGTTTAGCCGCTTGGTGTAAGTCACATGGCATCGATTACCAATCTGCAAGAAAACAAATCAAGGTCAGCGAGATAAAGGCAGAATGCAAAAATGTGATCGGAACGAAACGGCAAAAAGTGATCACGCCCCAACCCCAAAAAGCGAATCACGGTTCATTTGGGCAGGGCAATCAAGCTGCAAGAACACATGGTGCGTATGCGAAGCACGTTGAAGAGGATGATTTACGCACTGCTAGTGAAGTGTGTTCGTTAGACGAAGAACTCTTAGTTAGTCGAGCTCGCTTGGTATCGGTGCTAAAACAAAGGCAGCAGTTGGATAACCTTCTACATGAGTCACGTTTGGCTCAAGATTTAGAGCAATGCAAATACTTGAGTGAACTCTTGATGAAGCTGGTGGATGCGGAAGATAGGGCGGTCGCCAGAATAGAGTCCCTTTGTATCACACTGTCTAAGCTAAAACGGGATACAGTCATGATTAGGAAAGATAAAGCTCAAGCTGAGTTACTGGAGCAAAGTATCATGCAGCGAAGAGCAGAGCAGAACAAAAATGATAAAGTTATCTATAACATAAGTTGGTAAGTCCTCCTTGTAAGATAATATGCAATTAAGCTCTAGAATATCTATTCAAAACCTCCACATCGCTATCCTTTACTATACAATACGTCGCAATAAATCTTGGCTCTGTTTTCGGGGCCAAGTTCATCTATTGAGAAGTATTTATCATCATGGCTAAAGCACCAGCAAAGAAAAAAGCCCCTGCGAAAAAGAAAGGCTTTGAAGAGACCCTTTGGGATACCGCAAACCAACTGCGTGGCAGTGTCGAATCATCAGAATACAAGCACGTCGTATTGAGCCTTGTGTTCCTTAAATTCATTAGCGACAAGTTTGAAACTCGCCGCCAAAAGATGATTGATGATGGCCAAGAAGCTTTTGTTGATATGAAAGAGTTCTACCAGCAAGACAACATCTTCTACCTAGAGGAAAGCTCTCGTTGGTCATTTGTGCAGAAGCACGCCAAGCAAGACAACATCGCGGTGGTGATTGATACCGCACTGGCAAGTATTGAAAAAGCCAACCCAAGCTTGAAAGGCGCACTGCCAGATAACTACTTCTCTCGCCAAGATCTTGAAGTGAAAAAGCTCGCGTCACTGATTGATACTATCGAGAACATCGACACGCTCGCTGATGAATGCGACATGAGCGAAGAAGACCTAGTGGGTCGAGTCTACGAGTATTTCCTTGGAAAATTTGCCGCAACCGAAGGTAAAGGCGGTGGTGAGTTCTATACGCCAAAGTCAGTAGTAACCCTACTAACAGAAATGCTAGAGCCGTTTCAAGGTAAAATTTACGACCCGGCCTGTGGTTCGGGCGGCATGTTCGTGCAGTCTTTGAAGTTCGTAAAACAGCATGAAGGTCGCACCAAAGACATTGCAATTTACGGCCAAGAGTTGACGTCGACCACTTACAAACTGGCGAAAATGAACTTAGCCATTCGCGGCTTATCAGGCAACTTGGGTGAGCGCCCAGCCGATACCTTCTTTGCTGACCAACACAAAGACCTTAAAGCCGATTACATTATGGCTAACCCGCCGTTTAACATCAGCCAATGGCGTGACGAGAACGAGCTAACCAAAGATCCGCGCTTTTCTGGCTACCGTACACCGCCAACAGGCAATGCCAACTACGGTTGGATCTTGCATATGCTCTCTAAGCTGAGCGAAACAGGCACGGCTGGTTTTGTCTTGGCAAACGGCTCTATGAGCTCAAACACTTCTGGTGAAGGGGAAATCCGCCAGCAGCTTATCGAGAACGATGTAGTGGAATGTATGATTGCACTGCCGGGTCAGCTGTTCTACTCAACCCAAATCCCTGTTTGTATCTGGTTTATCACTAAGAACAAGCAAGCCAATAGCTCTAAAGGCTACCGCCCACGCGAAAAAGAAACCCTGTTTATTGATGCACGTGAAATGGGCACCATGACCAGTCGCGTACACAAAGAGCTGACTGTAGATGACATTGCCCTTATTGCTGACACTTACCACGCATGGCGCAGTGATGACGCCGAGCTAAAAGCCCGAGTAGAACGTGGTGACAGTAAACTTGAGAAATATGAAGACGTGGCAGGTTTCTGTAAGCAAGCAAGTTTTGATGAGATCAAAACTAATGATTTCGTGCTCACTCCGGGGCGTTACGTCGGCGCAGCCGAAGTAGAAGACGATGGTATTCCATTCGAAACCAAGATGCGTGAGCTGTCTCAAACCCTTTATAGCCAAATGAACCAAGCCGAAGAGTTAGATAAAGCGATTCGCAGTAACTTGGAGGCATTGGGTTATGGGGAGTGAATGGATTGATGCCAAGCTAGGCGATTATATTGATTCATGTCTTGGCAAGATGCTTGATAAGAATAAAAACAAAGGCGAATTTTATTCATACCTTGGTAATAGCAATGTACGCTGGGGGGCGTTTGACTTAGATGAACTAGCTCAAATGAAATTTGAGGATCATGAGCATGTACGTTATGGAATCAAAGCTGGGGATTTAATTGTATGTGAAGGTGGAGAGCCTGGACGTTGCGCCATTTGGGAAGATGATCTTCCAAACATGAAAATACAGAAGGCACTACATCGAGTACGAACTATAGATGGACTTGATAGTGAGTTTCTTTATTACTGGTTTCTATTTGCGGGTAAAAACAAACTTTTAGATGCCTATTTTACAGGAACAACGATAAAGCACTTAACTGGCAAAGCACTAAAAGAGATACCGATAAAGATTCCGCCTTTAAAGCATCAAAAGCATGTTGCAGTGTTATTGAGAGGTTTTGATAAGAAGATCAAAATTAATCGCCAAATCAACCAAACCCTAGAACAAATGGCACAAACGTTGTTTAAATCTTGGTTTGTCGATTTTGACCCTGTGATTGATAACGCTCTTGATGCTGGCAGTCCTATTCCTGAGGTATTTGAAGCCCGTGTTGAGCGCCGTAAAGCTGTGCGTGAAAGTGCGGATTTTAAACCGCTGCCTGATGATGTTCGTCAGCTTTTCCCAAGAGAATTTGAAGAGAGTGAGTTAGGTTGGGTTCCTAAGGGGTGGTCATTTACCAAGTTTGGAGACCTGTTGGATAAAACGATAGGTGGTGATTGGGGGAAGGATGTTCCAGATGAAAAGCATACGGAACAGGTTAAAATTATTCGTGGCACTGACATACCCGATTTAAACGCAGGCGGTATCAGTTCAGCTCCAACAAGATGGGTTGAAAGCAAAAAGCTCAAAACGAGAAAACTTGAACATGCAGATATAGTTATTGAGGTCTCTGGAGGCAGTCCTAAACAGCCAACAGGGCGTTCTTTGCTAATAACTAATGATGTACTTTCGCGTTTGGGAGGTGTAGTTGAACCAGCAAGTTTTTGTCGGAGATTTAAACCAGTAAACGAGAAGGTTGGACTTTTGGCATCTGAACACCTCAAGTTCATATATGCAGCTGGGAAAATGTGGGAATACCAAAACCAAAGTACAGGTATTGCTAATTTTCAAACAAAATTTTTCTTAGAAGCAGAATACGTAATGATCCCAAACACCGAAGTGTTGGAGCATTATTTTTCATTTGTAATGAGTTGGATAGAGAAGCGTCAATCGAGTACATCTATTGGACTAGAAAAACTCCGTGACACGCTGCTTCCTAAATTGATTTCGGGCGAATTACACTTAGATTCGCCTGAAGTAGATCAAGCCAAAGCGCTGGTGGATTAACCCGTATCGTCATTCCGGAAAGTGAGGAGCGAACGTATCCGGAATCTCGCTCTTTATAAGGTAGTCCGGACGAAAAGCGAGATCTCAGACACCTCGTCCCTCGGGTCTGAGACGACGAAGGGACAAGGGTTCAGAGGTGAGCAAGGTCGAACGACTGGAAAGGTTCTAAAGCAAAGAGCCTTTCTAACAAAACAAATAACTAAAACAACTATACACAACGTCAAACAGCAGTAGGAAAAGGCGATGAGCTTAAAATTTACTGAAGCCAAACTCGAACAAGCCATCATTGAGTTATTGGATGAGCAAGGCTATCCGCATGTGGTGGGTGAGCAAGTTGCGCGTGAAGACAAAGAGCAAGTGCTGCTTCTCGATGACTTACGCACTTACCTTGCCAAACAATATCAAGCGGACGACATTACCGAAGGTGAGATTGACCAAATCGTACACCAGCTTAATCGCCTACCTGCCAGTGACTTGTACCATAGCAACAAAACGTTTTGTGGTTGGCTTGCTAATGGTTTTCTGCTTAAGCGTGAAGACCGCAGCAAAAAAGACCTCTATATCGAGTTAATCGACACCAAACATTTGGCGCAAGCGCTGCGCTTAATGTTTGTGCCTCTTCTTGAAGACAAAACCAAATCAGCAGAGAGAAAAGTCGCGGAAGGCGATGGCACTTATCTAGAACATAAAGACCAAAACATCTACAAAATCGTCAATCAACTGCACATTGAAAACGGTGATGAAGAGCGAATACCTGATGGCGTTCTCTACATTAATGGTTTACCGCTAGTTTTGTTTGAGTTCAAAAGCGCAGTACGTGAAGAACAAGCGACCATCTATGATGCGTGGGAGCAAATCCACATTCGTTATAAGCGCGCCATCCCTAAACTGTTTGTGTTTAACGCGCTTACTATCATCAGCGACGGCGTAAACAACAAAATGGGTAACGCCTTTGCCCCTTATGACTTCTACTATGCTTGGCGCAAGGTGACTGGCAACGAGTCCACAGAGAAACAAGGTATCAATTCGCTCTATACCATGATAGCGGGTTTGTTTGATAAAACTCGGTTGTTAGACGTGTTGAAAAACTTCATCTTCTTCCCTGATACATCGAAGAAAGAAGTGAAAGTGTGTTGTCGTTATCCTCAGTACTACGCAGCTCGTAAGCTTTACTACAACATCGACAAAGAGCGGAAGCCATGGGGTAGCGGCAAAGGTGGTACTTACTTTGGCGCAACGGGCTGTGGTAAAAGCTTTACCATGCAGTTCTTATCACGGCTATTGATGAAAAGTGTCGATTTTGAAAGCCCAACCCTTGTTCTTATTACTGACCGTACCGACCTAGATGATCAGCTATCAGAACAGTTCTGCAATGCCAGTGATTATATCGGCGACGAGATGGTGGTTTCTGTAACTAGCCGACAAGACCTCCGTGACAAATTACAAGGAATAAAAAGCGGTGGTGTGTTCCTCACGACCATCCACAAGTTCACTGAAGACATAGAAGTGCTTTCTAACCGTACCAACATCATTTGTATCTCGGATGAGGCGCACCGCTCTCAAGTCAATCTCGACAAAAAGGTCACTCTGCAATACAAAGACGGCGTCGCTGTCGATGTAAAAGAGAGCTATGGCTTTGCTAAGTATCTTCATGATTCATTACCTAGTGCAACGTATGTTGGCTTTACCGGCACGCCTATTGATGCAACGTTAGATGTATTCGGTAAACCTGTAGACAGCTACACGATGGCTGAGTCTGTAAATGATGAAATCACGGTACGAATTGTTTACGAGGGACGTGCCGCAAAAGTTATTCTCGATAATAGTAAGCTGCAAGAAGTCGAGAAATACTACGAGGAATGTGCTGAGGCAGGCGCCAGTGAGCATCAGATTGAAGAGAGCAAAAAAGCTTCTGCCAACATGAATGCCATCTTAGGTGATGAAGACCGCTTGGAAGCATTAGCCAAAGACTTTGTGGTTCACTATGAAGAGCGTGTTTCTGAGGGTTCAACGGTTAAAGGCAAGGCGATGTTTGTCTGCGCCAGCCGTGAAATTGCCTACGACTTTTACAAACTAGTGAAGCGACTTCGCCCTGAGTGGTTCGAAATTAAAAAGTGCCTAGAAGGTGAAACCTTAACTGAACAAGAAGCTAAAGAGATCCTGCCTTTGGCAATGGTACAAATGGTGATGACTCGTGGCAGTAACGATGAAGACGAGCTTTACAAGTTGCTCGGAACCAAAGATTACCGCAAGTCGCTAGATGCTCAGTTTAAGAGTCCGAAATCTAACTTTAAGATCGCGATAGTCGTGGATATGTGGCTAACGGGTTTTGATGTACCAGAGCTCGACACCATCTATATCGATAAACCACTACAGAAGCACAACCTGATTCAAACTATCTCACGTGTAAACCGTAAGTTTGAAGGCAAAGACAAAGGTTTGGTCGTTGACTATATCGGTATTAAGTCTCGAATGAACCAAGCACTTGCGATGTACTCAAAGGCCGATGAAAGTAATTTTGAGGATGTACAACTCTCGGTAGTAGAGGTTAAGAATCACCTCGATCTGCTGGGTAAGATGTTCCATCACTTTGACCGTTCCGGATACTTTAGTGGCGAACCTCGATTGCAGCTTGAGTGCTTAAATCTTGCCGCAGAGTTTGTCTTGGTAAACAAGAAGAATGAACACCGCTTCATGGGCTTAGTGAAGCGTTTAAAAGCGGCTTATGACGTATGTTGTGGTAGTGAGTCGCTTTCTAAGCAAGAGCGCGACTTGATTCATTTCTACATTGCTGTCCGGTCAATCATTTACAAGCTGACCAAAGGAGATGCGCCAGACACGGCACAAATGAACAAGCATGTTCGCGAATTAGTGGCAGAAGCGCTGCGTGCTGAAGGCGTAGAAGAAATCTTCACTATCGGTGAAGAGCAAGCAGAATCCATCGATATCTTCGATGACGAGTACATGGAGCGAGTTCTAAAGCTTAAACTGCCTCATACCAAAATCCAGTTGCTACAAAAGCTGCTAGGCAAAGCCATTAGTGACTTTAAAAAGGTAAACCAGCTCAAAGGTGTCGACTTCTCCAAGCGCTTACAATCGCTGGTGGACCAATACAACGAGCGACGTGAAGGTAACGAACTGCGAGGTGAAGAGTTCGAACCATTCGTGGATGAGATGTTTGACGGCATTATCAAAGAGATGACGTCTCTAATGAGCGAGATGGTAACTGAGCTCACGTCATTCGAGGACCTCGGTATCGATATGGAAGAGAAAGCTTTCCTCGATATCTTGGAGCACATGCGCACCAAGTATGAATTTGAATACGAAGACGACAAGATGCTAGAGCTCGCCAAAGAGATGAAAGTGATTGTCGATGACGTTGCCCAATACCCAGATTGGGCAGGGCGGGATGATATCAAAGCCAAGCTTAAGGTAGACCTGATTCTACTTCTGCACAAGTTTGGCTTCCCGCCAATCGCAAATGATGATGTTTATAAAGGCGTGCTAGAGCAGGCTGAGAATTATAAGAAAGGTACAAGTTAATGAGCAGTGATAGTTCACTATTAATCGAACAGATCAATAAATACAAAGGTAAAATCGAAGGTGTCGAGAGTAAAAACTATAAGAAACACGTGGCGACTAGGAGAATGTCGTTAGTGGCCTTAGTTGGATTCTTTATTAGCTTTTCTGCTTTGACTCTTAACAAGCTTTATAGTGATAGCTTTTTATCCGACGAATGTTTATTGATCAGGTTACTAGAAAATAATTTAGTTATTACGAGTAATGTGTCTACGTTGATTGTGATCACGATACCAACCGCGTTGTACCTAATCGTATTTTGGTTGTATGAAAGTACACAGAACAAACCTAGAAACGAGTGTAACCTAACGTTTTTCATGGGTTTACTCATCGTTTTCCTATTGGTTTCAGTCGTTTTTTCTTCACCGTCTTTTTTCATGGCCATGTGTACTGCTGGTGTGACCTTATTCGTTTTGTCTTACGGCTCGAATCGATACTTTGGTTATACCAGGGCTTGGGTTAGAAACCGTGCTGTTCGTTTTCATATTGAGAGACTGTTGTCAGAACACCAGTTAAACGTCTCAGGTAAAGCTCCGTTCATGGTGGAAATTGAAGAACAGGCGCTGCAAAAGAAGTTCTACGCGTTAGTAGAGAAGAATATTGAACAACAGCAAAAAGATATTGTTGGTGACCATTTGTCAGTTGGTGATGCAACATTAAGTTGGATTAAAGGTTTAAAGAAGTAGGTTAGTTATGGTTTATAGGTTAGACATTTCAAGAGAAGAGTATCGTGATGACTATGTGAGTCAAGCTAACGATGGTGAGTTATGGCAAGTATATGCCAAAGATCAATTGGTAGAGAATTTACGTACGATATTAGCTGATGCTGAAAGCTATAAGAGTTTGCGTAAGCATGATAATAATAAAACATGGCTTTCTCACAATGCGGTTTTAGTGACTAGTCCTAGGGGGTCGGGCAAGACGGTTTTCTTACGTAACAGTGAGAATATGTGGAAAAACTCTGAACAAGGTAAAGCGAAGCAAGATAGCTTGTTTTTCTTAGATGTCATTGACCCTACAATGCTGATGGATAATGATTCATTTGCCAACGTAATTATCGCTCAAATATATCAAGCTGTTAGTGATAAATTTAATCGGCAGGCCAATATTTCGTCAAAAAAGCGAGATGCTTTTCATCATAGTCTTAAGAAGCTTGCAGACTCAATGGGAAAAACATCAGAATTTAATGGCTCCATTGGTATTGATAAGATACTCAACTACAGCTCAGGAATTCAAGTGGAAAACAATTTTCATCACTTTGTTGAATCTGCAATTGAGGTGCTTGGTTGTTCAGCTATCGTTGTATTAATTGATGACGTTGACATGGCATTAGATAATGCCTTTGAGGTTGTTGATGAAGTACGTAGATATTTAGGCTGCCCTTATATTATCCCTATAGTTAGTGGTGATTTGAAGCTATATGAACATATGACCCAAACTCACTTTGATGAAAGCTCCTATGATAATCGTTGCCAAGATGATAGGTTGATTTCCGATGGTAAACAGTTGAGTTCTGATCTAACAGCTGCGTACTTAACAAAAGTATTCCCTAGTCATACTAGAATCTCTCTTTTTTCAATAGAAAAGCTGCTTTCTAAAATGACGATTACTGAATCTGAAAAGAGAAATAATGAGGTTCTTACTGAAATTTCTTACTCAGACTATCGAGAGGAATTATTCGATAAATTTAATTACTTATGTCATAACCGAGACGCTAGGAAAGGGTTGTTTCAGCCGAAGTCTGCTAGAGGATTAACTCAACTTGTACGCACTATTAGACCGTCGGATTTGGTGGGAGTAAAAGATAATACATTAGAACTACATATAAAATATCGAGGATGGGCTTCGCAGGAAAAGGATGGTATAGCATTTACCAATGCAGAATCGATTATTTCTATGATTCATGATGAAGATAAAGATTTTGATATACAGCGTTTGTTGGCATTTAATATCAAAGAGCAGTCGGATCTTGTTATCTATCCATGGGCGAAGTATGAGGTATATAAAAGCCAAGTTCAAGCTTTAGAGACACTCCCATTAAATGGTGGTAATGAAAGTAAAAAACATGGAGTCTTTTGAAGACTTTTTTTAGTAATCAATCCAGAATATTAAAACCAATGCCACCGTTAGAGTTTTTGGTTTCTAGTTTGTTTATTAGTAAGGGGATAGGGAAGAAAGATATTAAAAAAAGCATATGGATCCCCCAAGGAAAGTACCCTAAACATACATATGAAACTGATGGTGTTTTAAATGATGAAAAAGGAATTTATGATTTTGTAAATATTGACTATTCAGTGGAGGGGGCATTATTAGATATCTATACTGAAGGTGAATTGTATTCCACGTTAAATAATACTAAAAGATTTGTTCTATTTAGTCGGGCATTTGAGCTTTTAATTTACTCATTTTTTATTGATGAGAGTGACTTGTCCTTTGATGTTATAGATAAAATAATAAGGAAGAAGCCGTTTTATAGTATTATAAATCTTGCGGAAACTAAGATTTCAATCGAAGGTGATAAAGAGGAAGTTAAGGACGAGCATGATAAAGGTTGGACGTCTGTAGCTTTGTTTGGTGAAATTATAAAATGGAGAAGGGATAACGCGGAAATAATAGATGGATTTGACTCGGTAAGTTTGATTCCTATATTTAGTTATGTGTTTAACAGTGTTTTTACTGCGATGAATGTTATCAAGGCAAATTATTCAAGTGCTAGTAATGATAGCTATAAAGACGAACACTTGTCTGATATGGTTTTGAGATTTAAATATAATCTGTTAAATGCAGTCCTGAGGTCAGGGATATATGGCGAGGCGGTCTATGCTAATGCATTAATTAGTGCCAAGTCAGAGACTGTTAGAAACCCTTTTGAAATATCAAGTAAAGACAAAACATATACGCGTAATATGAGTATTGTAAATCAAGAGAGAAAAAGACTTAAAAATACTAAACCTGAACAAGCAAAAAGGCTAAAAGATGTTTTAAATTTGCATGATGCAATTGAAAAACATCCTATATTTTCAATTTTAATAACCAATGAAAAAATTTATAGTCCTTTACTAAGGCTTGGAAAGGCATCTGCGAGCAAAAGTGATAAACAAGTAAGCAATACTCAAGCGTTAATTTCTTTGATTGGTTCCGCGGAAAAAGAGGCAAGTATTCTTCTTCAAGAAATTAGAGTTAAGATAAGTAGCCAGGACGCAATTAGAAAAGACTTGAAAGCTAAATCAGCCAGCTCTCATGTAAAGAATGCAATTGCCACTGTCAAAGCAGCTTTACCGCTAAATTTTGAGGCGACTACTGAGTTTGAAAATTTGAATGCTAGATGTCGTAATCTTCTTAAAGTTATAAATCGAGATGATCTCTAATATGTTGAAGATTAGTGATTCTACAGCTGTTTATGCTGCTTTTCTGTCATCAGATAGATTGGTGCGGGATGCAAAAGGCAGAACTCGAGATCGGAGTGGTGCTAATAATTCTTTGATGCAGGCTGTGATGGATTATGAGCCATATATCCAGCGTAAGCTACGCCATGACGATGTATACGCAATGCTAGAAACCC
Source organism: Vibrio brasiliensis LMG 20546 (assembly GCF_000189255.1). Lineage (GTDB taxonomy): Bacteria > Pseudomonadota > Gammaproteobacteria > Enterobacterales > Vibrionaceae > Vibrio > Vibrio brasiliensis. Next base: position 26,479 of record NZ_AEVS01000005.1, read on the forward strand.
ACGGTCTAAGTGGTTTTAGCGATGATTCACTAGATGAGTGCTTCTCTGAAGTTCTATCGACTATCGTTGGTGAGTATTTGCAGTGGCAAGGTAACTGCTTTGAAGTGAAGCCAGAAATGCTTTCTAGCTGGTTAGAGCTATTAAGCGTATTGGATAGTAGCTGGATAATCGCGCAAGCATACAAAGAGTTAGCGGAAAATTACCAGTTTAACGTGCATGAAATTTCACATTGTATTGAAGAATATCAATGCCCTTTTGCCTTACCATTGAATTCTACTCAAGCCAAGTTCGCTGATAATCATGTTCATCTTGGTGGCCATGGGATGCTCACGCCGTCTTTATTGAGCTTTTGTCTATATGGCGAGTCGATCGATGATAAGTTTCACTGGCCAAAAAGAGTTGAATACTCTCTTGTTGAGAGTGGCGTGTTTACCAAATTTGAGTTAGTTGGTGCTTGTAAGCTGAATGCAGAGTGTGTCGGTTATAGCATTTTTAGTGAGAGTAAGTTGGATAATCAAAAGTTTAACTTTGAAGTTCTCTCGGCAACTAAACGAGATACGATTGATAATCCTGCCCAACTCTTACTTATTAGATCGGCTAAAACAGAACTATCATCGATGAAGAGGTGGTTGCTATATACAACGGCTATACTACTCGGTTCAGTCGATAAAATGGCGGTGCTCAATTTAATTCGCTTATGTAACATTCTTCGAAATTATATGGTGGTATCTGGGGTCGGGTTAAGTGAATTTGTTACAACATCCAGATTCAGAATGAGAGATACACGGGCAGTACAGCAGCAGAATTCTATTATTGATGGCTTGGAATTCGATATAGAGGATAATACTGCTAGAGAGTTTAGGGTTACACCAAATGCAATATTAGCAGGAAAAGGGGATTCGCTTGACCCTAAGCAATTTGCTGAAGGCCTAAAACATCTGTATCTAAACTCTATTTCTGAAAATAGCCACTTTGTTCTCCATTTTACGCGTAGCGGTAAACGCAGCGATAAGCTACAACAAAAAAAGAGAAATACCCTTATTAAGCAAGTTGAGTATTTACAAGATTTCTCTCAGTCCATTACGTTCTCTGAACACGATATTGTTCAGTCTAGCTCGTTGAAATCCAAGTTGGTGGCTGGATTAGATTTACGTAAGGCTGTGCGAGGATATGATGTTGCGGGTAATGAAAATGAACTACCTATTGAAGTGTTTGCTCCGGCTTTGAGGGTATTACGTGAGAGTCGATATCCAACCAAAGGGATAAAGTTTAATCGCATTTTTAAGCCATTTTTGACCGTGCACGCTGGAGAAGATTACAGTCATCTAATTTCTGGAATGCGAGCTATCGATGAAAGTGTAGTGTTCTGTAATTTTGGTTCTGGTGATCGGATTGGGCATGGTCTTGCCCTTGGTATTTTGCCAATAAGTTGGGCAAAGAAGCAAGAGACGGCCTATATATCGGTTGGTGAGCACTTAGATAACCTAGTGTGGAGTTATCAAAAGGCGCTGCTTGTCGTTCAATCCGTACCAGATATGGTCGGAATTCTTCAATTACTAGCCGATAAAATCTCATTTTGGTGTGAGTACCTTTATCAGGAGTCTCATTCCCCAAAGCGCTTATATGACGCATGGAGATTGAGACGCAACTGTCCAGTTAAAGTTGCCAGTTATTATGCGACGTACGGTAAAGATTCAGTGGTACCTCAGCATGATTCTGCTTTTAGAGGGTGGATCGTTGATTTTAGGGACGACTATGATACTTATAAAAAGGCTAAACACGTAGATTTGTGGAAGAAGTACCTTTACGCACAACGTGACGAACTGTTTTTCAAACGCCGAGAGAAAATTGTAACAATCACTTGCTCTAGTAGTAATCGAGGTGGAGCCTTTGGCATTGAAAAGAATTTGGCCTTTGATTCCATTTCATCTGTTGAACTTGATCTTTATGAAGCTATTCAAGATTTGTGCATTGAATCTTATGCAGATAAAGGAGTTATTCTTGAAGCCTGTCCAACCTCTAATATCTATATTGGGCGTTTCAAACATTATCATGAACATCCAATTTACCGTTGGCATCCACCAGAAGAAGCCTGGCTAGAGAAGGGCGGTAAGTTCAATAAGTATGGCTTGCGTAATGGCTCTGTCCCTGTGTGTATCAACACCGATGATAGCGCTTTGATGCCTACGACTATTCGCAACGAGTATCGAGTAGTGAAAGAAGCTGCAATTTGTCATTTTGGTGTTGGCGTTAATAAGGCAGAAGACTGGATTGACCGTATTCGCCAAAAGGGGGTTGAAGTATTTGAAGAGAACCACTTAAATTGGGTCAACTAGGCAATGATTAACATTTATTATTACAATGCAGTTCTTGGTGCAATTTGGTGTAAACCGACCTAAACCAGCCAAAAACGCAAAGAACCAGAGCGAATGAAATCAGCGGTTTAATGGTCTATAATATCAGAGTAAACCGTGCTATGAGGTTTCAAAATCCGTTGCCTTCGGGCGTGGCGGTTCAAGTCCGCCCACCGGTACCATACAT
>NZ_AEVS01000004.1 GCF_000189255.1 Vibrio brasiliensis LMG 20546
GTATTATTTATTGTTTTATCAGTCACTAATGAGTTTATTATCGATTTTGTTCTGGGCAAGAAATTGCTTGATTTACAGATGGCCAATTGCCTAGAATTAGGAAAAATTAAACTAACGTGTATAAATATTACTGTTGATGGATATTTTATAGCTGTCCGTTCTGTAATATTTATCAATAAGCAATTGTTTATAAATCTATTAATTGTGAGGTTTTTTGGTCGCTGTAATTATTGCAGGATTACCAGAAGCTGAGCATGATGAATTTCCACCAATACCTGTATATGCAGGTTCCGGTACGGTAATTTTTATTGTGAGCCGACTACGATACAAGAGTAAGGAAACCGGGTGGTTATGAAGGTATTTCGCAAGGTGGTAGTGGTGTCAGCCCTGTTTAAATTACGTTCCTTTGCTCTAATTGCTTTGGCTTTAAGCCCAAGTGCATTTGCAAGTGAAAACTACGATGTCGAGAAGATGTCTGCAGCTGATGCTTATCAATATGGCAAGCTGCTCCGGGCTCAGTTTCGGAATTTAGAAGCGAGAGAGTACCTTAAGTATTCTGCTGACAACGACTACCCGGATGGAGCTTATGCCTACGCAATGGAAACGATGGGCTACCACGATACGGCTCGTGCGACCGGATACGCGCGAGACTACTTGATTAAAGCCGCCGAAGGTGGAAGTAGACCAGCTCTCAAGTATTTATATCGTTACGGAGACTGGTTAAGTGCAGCGAAACGCAATAAATATAAGAGTGAATACTACAATAGCCTGATTGATTTGGGCGCTAAATCTCCAGGTTTAGCTTATTTGCATTTATCAGAATATTTTCATTCTTCAGATGCAACTCTGTCAGACTATTACTTAGATAAGGCGATGGAGTTCGATATACCTAGCGCTTATATGGCAAGCGCTCAACGGCTAGAGAATGGTGAAGGAGACTACTTCTTCGATAGCGAACGAATCGCTCAGTCAACGAATCGATACTTACATGCTGCTGCCTCTGGTTATATACCGGCGGTCAAGAGATACACAGCGATCCTTGAGTCTAAAGGAAAGTTTGAAGAGGCCTTGGAGTGGAGGGAAACGGGTCTGATTCTCGGAGACATTACCTCTTTGGTTACGTTAGGCAATATCTATAGTGGGAACAGCCCTAGATACAGCTTTGTCGAACCAGACCTGATAAAAGCAAAGGCATACTTTGAACTTTACTTAGAAAATGCCGGACAGGACAGGCTAGCCAGCGTTTATCGACAAGCAGAAACGAACTATAAAGAGACAGTGGATAAAATTGCAGACGTTCAACTTCCTCATTCTGAGGCATTGAAAGATGAAGCGTCCGAAGTCCCGTACTTCTACCACTATGACTATCTTTGGAGTAGTTATTAATTAATAAATTATTAACTATGGATATCATCCGGTAATTTTAATCATAGCTAATATATGTTCATTTGTGTGAATTATATAAGTACGCCGTACTACATTGTTTAAATTATTGGTTGTGATCTTAATTCAAGGGAATATGTCTTTTTTTTGATGAGATTGTTCGCTTGAGTAGCTGTATAGAAACATAGAATTATATTTGATAGTAATGTTATTTAACCTATATCTTCGCGGGTAATGGGTAGGTGACTTTATTGTCAATATAAACACCGTCCCATTTAAATTTACTATCGGAGAACTTTGATTATGTCTAAGGAAGGAAGCGTTGCTCCTAAAGAGCGGATTAATATTAAGTATATTCCTGCTACCGGCGATGCTCAGGCTGAAGTTGAACTTCCACTAAAAACATTGGTGGTGGGTGACTTTAAAGGCCACACCGAAGAAACCCCTGTCGAAGAGCGTAGTACCGTTTCAGTTGATAAGAACAACTTTGAATCCGTGATGCGTGAAAGTGAGTTGAGTCTGTCGACTTCAGTGAAAAGCAAACTTACTGAAGATGAAAATGCAGAGTTACCTATTGAGTTGCGTTTTAACTCTTTATCTGACTTTGCGCCGGATTCAGTTGCGGATCAGGTTCCAGAACTTAAGAAGCTGATTGAACTTCGAGAAGCTTTGGTGGCGTTAAAAGGCCCACTTGGCAATATTCCGGCTTTCCGCGATCGCCTGCAAGAGTTGCTGCACTCGCAAGATTCTCGCGACAAGCTTCTACAAGAGCTAAATCTCGTCAGTGAAGACGCTAAATAGAACAAAATACTGACCAATAACATTCGTCATTTAATGGATTAGGGAATACCTGATGTCTACAGAAACGGTACTTGAAAGACCCCAGCTGGCTGAAGGCGGCTTACTGGATGAAATCATGGCGCAGACGAAAATTGCGCCAAGTGAAGATGGCTACGATATTGCAAAGAAAGGCGTAGCAGCTTTCATCGAAAACTTAATTGGTTCTGAACAAGCTGAAGAAGCAGTAAACAAGTCTCTAGTTGACCAAATGCTGGTAGAGCTAGATAAAAAGATCAGTGCGCAGATGGATGAAATTCTGCACGATAGCAAGTTCCAACAAATGGAATCTTCTTGGCGTGGTCTTAAGCTGCTTGTTGACCGCACTGATTTTGGTGAAAACAACAAGATTGACCTGCTACACGTAACAAAAGAAGAGCTACTTGAAGACTTTGAGTTTGCTCCAGAAACAACACAATCCGGTCTATATAAGCACGTCTACTCTTCAGGTTATGGCCAGTTTGGTGGCGAGCCTACAGGTGCAATTGTTGGTAACTTTGCATTTACGCCTTCAACGCCTGATATGAAGCTTCTTCAATACATGGGTGCACTAGGTGCTATGGCTCATGCTCCGTTTATTTCAAGCGTTGGACCTGAGTTCTTCGGCATTGATTCGTTTGAAGAACTACCAAACATTAAAGATGTTAAATCTATCTTCGAAAGCCCTAAATACACTAAGTGGCGTTCACTACGTGAGTCTGAAGATGCACGTTACCTCGGTCTAACAGCACCACGCTTCCTTTTACGTGTACCTTACGACCCAACAGAAAACCCAATTAAATCATTTAACTACTCAGAGAGTGTTGCGGAGTCTCACGAACATTATTTGTGGGGTAATACTGCATTTGCGTTTGCTACACGTCTGACGGACAGCTTTGCGAAATACCGCTGGTGTCCAAACATCATTGGTCCTCAAAGCGGCGGCGCAGTTGAAGATTTGCCAGTGCATGTATTTGAGTCAATGGGTGCACTGCAAGCTAAGATCCCAACGGAAGTGTTAATCACTGACCGTAAAGAGTTTGAATTAGCTGAAGAAGGCTTTATTGCATTGACGATGCGTAAAGGCAGCGATAATGCAGCGTTCTTCTCTGCAAACTCTATCCAGAAGCCAAAGATCTTCCCTAACACTAAAGAAGGTAAAGAAGCCGAGACCAACTACAAGCTTGGTACTCAGTTGCCTTACATGATGATCATCAACCGCTTAGCTCACTACATTAAAGTTCTACAGCGTGAGCAAATTGGTTCTTGGAAAGAGCGTCAGGATCTAGAGCGAGAGCTAAATACCTGGATTAAACAGTACGTGGCTGATCAGGAGAACCCGCCGGCAGACGTACGTAGTCGTCGCCCACTTCGCGCTGCGAAGATTGAAGTTGCTGACGTTGAAGGAAACCCAGGTTGGTACCAGGTTTCGCTTTCTGTACGTCCTCACTTCAAGTACATGGGTGCGAACTTCGAGCTGTCTCTGGTTGGTCGTTTAGATCAGGCTTAATTGATATGACGTACTTTGCACCAGAAGAAAGTACGTTTGGTGTTGGCTTCTTTGAACGCTTAGAAGCCAACTCTGAAAACGTCTCTTTAACTCAAGGGCCAGATCCCAGTGATGTGCTGAGGTCTATTAAGCTCAACGTATCCAGGATTCTTAACACTCGCGTTGGAGGCGCTCAAAGTTCGCGGGAGTTAGGTCTGATCGATTTTAACGACGCGACTTTAGATACCCTCGATCTTTCTCTTAAGGTCAACCTTGCTATACAGGATTGTCTAAACAACTTTGAGCCAAGGCTAAAGAACGTAGAAGTTGTTTCTCAAACCGATAGCTATAGCCCTCTGTCGTTGCAATTCAAAATTACAGCGCAGATCAACAGTGAAGCGATTCATGATCGTGTTCAGTTTAGTTTGCTACTAGATCAAAACAGAAAATATCGAGTGATTTAGGGATTATGACTCAAGATAAGTACTTCAGAGAGGAACTGGCTTTTTTACGAGAGCAAGGGCAAGAATTTACCGAAATTCACCCGCAGCTTTCTCGCTTTCTTCACGGCAGAACGATGGACCCTGATGTGGAGCGTCTATTAGAGGGCTTTGCTTTTCTGACCGCGAGACTAAGAGAGAAAGTAGAGGATGAGTTCCCTGAACTGACTCACTCGATGATCAATATGTTGTGGCCGAACTATCTGAGGCCTATTCCGAGTATGAGTATTTTAGCCTTCACTCCAGACAAAAGCGTAAGTGAAAAACAGGTCATTGCTAAGGGTACGAAAGTAGATAGTAAACCTGTGTTTGGAACCAAATGCCACTTCCAAACCTGTCGTGAAGTAAAGCTGTATCCACTGGGTCTCAATGACGTAAAAGCGCAGCACACTCGTGAAGCGACCACCATTGATCTAGCATTAGAGCTGCAGGGCGATATTAACGTAGGTAGTTCATTACTCGATAGTCTCCGTTTCTATCTCGGAGGAGACAAATACAGTTCTCAAATGCTTTATCTATGGCTAAATCATTATCTCGATAAGGTCAGCATTGATGTGAATGGTACCGAGTTCCCACTCGCTCCAGGTAATTTCAAAACAGTAGGCTTTGATAGTGAAGATGCTTTGTTGCCATATCCGACCAACGTTTACGAAGGTTACCGGATATTACAGGAGTACCTGTCTTTTTCTGAGGCATTCCATTTCTTTGACTTAACCGGTCTGGATAAAGCGATCCCAAAAAGCGTGACAGGGCAGTTCACTCTTAAACTTCATTTTGCCAAGACGCTTCCTGTCGACGTAAGAGTAACGAAAGAGAATTTCCAGCTTTACTGCACTCCGATCATTAATCTGTTTGAACACGATGCGGACCCTATCTCCCTTACTGGTCGCCAGTCGGAATATCGGGTTTTACCTTCGAGCCGTAAGCCTTCTCACTATGAAGTGTTCAACATTGAAAGTGTTTCTGGATGGCAAGATACCACCTCAAAAGGAAAACGAATCCGCGGTACTAAGCGTGTTTACTCCTCATTCGAGAGCTTCCAGCATGAAGTGGAAAGGGTGAGAAATAGAACCGCTCTTTATTATCGTGCACGAGTGAAAGAGAGTATTCGTGGTGATGGATTCGAGACATTTATCTCTTTTGTTCGTAGCGATGAAACAACATCTTTTGATGTCGATGAAGCGGTCTCAATTAAGTTGAACTGTACCAACCGACTGCTTCCACTAGACTTGGGCGTCGGAGACATTTGCGAGCCAACGGATACATCGCCACCGTTTGCGACGTTTGCCAATATTTCCGTGCCTTCACAATCGCTACGTCCTGTTTTAGATGGCAGCTTACTGTGGACATTAATCTCTAACTTGTCACTGAACTACTTGTCGTTGCTATCAAAAGACGCCCTTAGCAGCGTATTGAGAGCTTACGATTTCAAAGCTTTGGTCGATAGGCAGGCAGAAAGAGTATCTAGACAGCGATTAGAAGCGATTCAAAAAATTGAGTCGAAACCGGTAGATAAGATTTTGCGAGGGTTACCAGTTCGTGGTCTTCAATCAACCCTGCAGATTAATCAGGCTGGCTTTGGTTCAGAAGGTGACTTGTTCCTGTTTGGCACAGTGTTAAGCCATTTCTTTGCCTTGTACGCAAGCATTAACTCATTCCATGAATTAAACGTGGTCAATGTCACCAATCAAGAGAGGTACACATGGGGTACTCAGGCAGGGATGCAACCACTGATTTAGTGGAATCAGCAGAGCAGCCTGAAGCGGTTGCACTGCCAAGTAAGGTCCATGAATACAATTTCTATCAGCTTGTTGAGTTGCTGCAAAAACTTAATGAGATGAACCCAGAAGACGATGAGTGGGAGCGCCAATGTAGGTTGGTGTTCAGTGCCAACACCAGCTTAGGTTTTTCTCCGTCGGATGTTAACCGTCTTGATCAGCTTGACGACGAGAGAATGGTAATGATGACCAATTTCTTTGGTTTGTCTGGCGCGCAGTCACCGCTTCCCGGGTACGTGGTAGAGCAATTGTTAAATGAAGAACCTGGTGGTTTCAAACAGCCATTTTTTGATTTCTTCAATAATCGATTGATCAACCTGGTTTATCGCATCTGGCGGAAATATCGCTACTTTGTGCGCTTCCAGCCGGATGCTCAAGATGACTTCTCAGCACAACTGCTTTCATTGGTCGGCTTAGGTTCACCAGACCTGAGAGGGGATACACCAATTAACTGGTGCAAGATGCTGGCTTATTCCGGAACCCTTGCTGGACGCAGTCGCTCTCCTCAAGTGGTGTCGGGGATCATTGCCCACTGTTTTGATCTCGAAGAAGTGGAAATCAGGCAATGGACAAGACGTACGGTAAGAATTGACCCTTCGCAGCAAACTCGTGTGGGAGAGGCAAACTCTCAGCTCGGTGTGACCTCAATGGTGGGAGAGTCAGTCGTTGACTGTAATGGTAAGTTCACTATTTGTATCAGGCAGTTATCGAGAAGCAAGTTCTCTGATTTTTTACCTTCAGGTCAAGAGTTCGACCCTCTGTGTAAATTGGTCGAGCTAATTTTACGTGAGCAAATGGCTTATGACCTAGAGCTCACGATGGACGATAACGAAGCGCCGGATTTTGTTTTAGGCAGTTCTGCGGATATTGCGCTCGGCTGGACTTCGTTCCTTGGAACCAACGAAAAAGATAAAAGCGTACTCATTCAGGTAAGGCAGTAAACATGGAAACTACTGAAATACTCAAATTAAACCTTTTAGTTATTAATGCTCAGAAGCTTGAGTCGGGCTTGTCTGCGCTAATGGATTGGGACCAAAACGGAGGCCTGATCGGTTCGTCATCTGCATCTAAATGGATGCTTAAAGACGCGAATGGTCATGTTCATCCGCAGCATTGTGAAATCGTTATGTTCGATGGCGCATTCTGCCTGAGAGATTTATGTGGTGAGACCTATATCAATGGTACTGAAATGCCGATCGGTAAAGGTTCGCTGGCGAAATTGGTCCACAAAGATCAAATTCAGATAGGTCCCTACAAAGTACGTGTTGCTTTGGGAGATTTAGAGGATGACAGCAGTGCTGGCTCCTTAACAAGCTTGTTCGAAACGACCACTGACGACCTGCTTTCGGATGACACGCTGGATATCGCTGAAGACGAGAAAAAACAACAAGTTGAAAATGCAGATCCACTCGCCGCATTGGATGAGCTGATGACGACTAATGAAGAAGAGTCTTTGATTGATGGCGAAATTGTTGATGCATCAGAGGAACTTGATACGCAAAGACTTGTTCCCGAAGACGATCTGACTCTAAGAGATCCTAACTTCACGGTGCAAGCTGACAGCGACAATGAGATTTCATCTTCGATGTCGCTGAAAAGAATTCTTAGCTTTGGGTTTGGCGGCAAAAAGCAGTCTAAGCAGCAAAGTTCGACAACAGAACAACCAAGATTCAAATCAGACCGAGCATCACAGCTTGAGTCTCAACTAACAACTACTAACAACGATTCAGAGGGCTTTCAAATGGATGAGCAAACACTAGATTTGCTAGAGGAAGAAGTAGCAAAAAGTATTCAACCTGAGCAGACAGCAGTGAAAAGCCCTGCGATGACTGGTGGCCACTTGCTAACGGGGCCAATGCTTAATGGGCTAGGTGCAAATTTAAATCATACCGACGACATCGAGCGTATGCACATGCTGTCTCAGGAGATGGGTGAATCGTTACAAGCGTGTATTCAAGGTATTTTGGATCTTCACCAACAAGTGAGTGAAGGACGTTTCGGTACGTTAAACAGAAACCTACAACCTATTGAAGATAACCCACTGCGTCTGGGTTTGTCATACCAAGAGACAATTCGAACTCTATATGACTCAGAGAAGAGTGCGGTGCACCTTTCGGCTCCAGCAGCCATTGAAGAGAGCCTAAAAAACGTTCAGGCGCACAACGAAGCGATGCAACATGCGACCGGAGAAGCGTTAACGCAGATCCTGGGTGCATTTTCTCCACAAGTCTTGCTGCGTCGATTCCAAAACTACAAGCGTTCACATCAGGATGTTGCTCAAAACAATGATGAGTGGGCGTGGAAGATGTACTGCAACTACTACCAGGAACTCACTTCACATCGCCAGCAAGGATTTGAAAAGCTGTTCTGGGAGATCTTTGAGCAGGCTTACGACAAGAAAATCCGTGAGAAACAGCTGGAGTTTTAAACGTGAGAAATTTGCTATGGATATGCGTTTTCTCGATGTTTCTCATTGGCTGTAGCAGTGAACCGCCACCTTATGATCCCACTCAATTGCCGACCAAAGTTACTTTTAGCATTGTCGCGCAAGATGAAGTTAACCCGAGCATTTTGGGGCAGGCTTCTCCGGTGGAGATACAAGTATTTGAACTGGTGGATGACTCGATGTTCATGTCATCTAGCTATGACCAGATGGAAGAAGACTATGAGAAAGCGCTGAAAAGTAACTTTGTTAAAAGTTACGACTACGTTTTGATCCCCGGCCAGTTCAAATTCGTCAACGAAATCGAAGTTGATGAAGAGACTAACTATATCGGGGTTATGGCGAAGTTTTCTGATATCGAACTGAGTGAATGGAAGAAGGCCGTCAAAGTATTAAATAAAGGCCGAGAGTATCACTTGCTGATGCTTCTTAGTGAATACGACGTCAAGTTGGAAAAGGTGGAATAGAGAAGATGTTTTCACGAAATCGTGTTATTTGGAATGAGGGTTTGTTCATCAAGCCACAACATTTCCAGCAACAGCAGCGCTACACGGAATACTACATCGACGAACGTTTGAGTTCTGTTAGCCGATATTTGTATGGCGTATCGGAGTTTTCTCTTAATCCCGAGTATCTATCGTTTGGTCGTATCGCGATTGAGCGAGCTGTTGGCATTATGCCTGATGGAACGGCTTTCCGTATTCCGCAAGAAGATACTCTGCCAGATGCGTTAGAAATCGACGATGCTTCATTGGCTAACCAGTTGGTTTATATTGCGATTCCTTTACGTAGTGAGTCGCTGATGGAAATCAACTGGCCAGATGCGCAAGGAACCGGACGCTATGAAAGCCGTCGCCTTGAGGTTCGAGATGTTCATACCGTGCAAGGAGACATGACAACCATCGACGTTTCGCCAATGCGAATCCAGCTGATGTTAGAAAAAGAAGACCGAAGCGCTTATGCCTCTATGGCTGTGGGCCGCATATTAGAGAAGCGACCTGATGGCAGTGTGGTCATGGATCCTGACTTTATTCCTTGCCACCTTAACGTAGTTGGCAATCTGGCATTGCACCGTTTTGTTAACGAGATATCTGGCTTAATGCGTGAGCGAGCGAAGAACATTGCTCAGCGTATCAGCTCCCCATCTCAAGGTGGTGTAGCGGATGTGTCTGACTTTATGCTTTTGCAGGCGTTAAACCGCCTACAGCCTCAGATACAACACCTGGCTGAGCTGAGAAGCCTCCATCCTGAGCGTCTGTTTGAATGTCTCTCCACGATTGCTGGTGAGCTGGCTACCTTTACTGACGAAAGCCGTTTGCCGCCGAAGTCCATTAGCTACAACCATGATATGCCAACCGAATCCTTCTGGCCTCTGATTCGCAATCTGCGTCAATCGCTCAGTGTGGTACTGGAGCCAAGAGCTGTTGCTATTCAACTAGACAAGCGTAAGTACGGCTTAATGGTTGCAGCGATTCAGGATCCTCAGCTAATGGATACCGCTGATTTCATTATTGCGGTTAAAGCTCGTATGCCTATGGATGAACTGCGTCGTCAGTTTACTCAACAAACCAAAGTCTCTTCGGTTGAAAAAATACGTGAGCTTATTTCTCTGCAGTTGCCGGGTATTCCACTAGTGGTATTGCCGGTAGCTCCACGACAACTGCCATACCACGCAGGTTACACCTATTACCAACTTGATAAGTCGAGCAGTGAGTGGGAGATGCTAACGCATTCTAGTGGTTTCGCTTTCCACGTGGCAGCTGCGTTTGAAGAGCTTGACCTGCAGTTCTGGGCAATTAGGAGTTAATCGATGGATGTGAATAAGAAAGAGGGTAAGTTCAGCAACTTACTGTTCGATGATGTCGAAAAAATTAACCAGGACCAAGATTACTGGTTTCAACTCAGAGGGAGCTTATCAAACCCTCTGATTGATGCAGCGACGCCACTTCTGGGCTTATCCCTGCGAGTGCGACAGTTATCTGAATGCGAAAATATCGAAGCCATTTACACGCAGACCATTGAAGAAATCAAGACAATCGAAATTGAGCTGACTGAGCAAGGCTTTGAACACGCGGTCTTGATGGCTTACCGCTACATCTTGTGTACTTTCCTTGACGAAGCAGTGATGGGAACCGAATGGGGCTCTTCGACCGTATGGGCCGAACACTCCATGCTGTCACGCTTTCACAATGAAACCTGGGGCGGCGAGAAGGTGTTTACCATTCTCAAGAGACTTGAAGCTGAGCCTCAGCAATATAAGCCGCTGCTTGAATTTATCTATCAATGTTTGGTGTTAGGTTTCGAAGGTAAGTACCGAGTGATTGAGTCAGGAAAGCTGGAGCGAGAGAAAGTCATCGCTCAGCTACACAAACTGATCAATCAGGGGCAGGAGGTGGATATCTCTCACCTGACCAGCGCGACCGAACACGTCGTGCGTTCAAAGTACAAGCTAAGTAAACAAATCCCACTGTGGTCGATTTTCGCGGGTTTCATAATACTTTGGGGGGGAACCTTCCTTGGTTATAGCTACCTGTTACACGTCAAAACCAGTGACGTAATCGAACAATTAAAACAAATCTTATAACTAGAATAATTAAAGGCTAGGTGATTGCCGTGATACGTATTGAACTACCGACACTAATTTCGAAATTAAATCAACAGAGCAAGCTTGCCCTAGAACAAGCAGCGACCGTTTGTATTGAACGCCAACACAGTGAGATTACATTTGAACACTACCTTGAGGTTCTTTTAGACAATCCACTTTCAGATATTCGCGTGATACTTAAACAGTCTGATTTAGCGGTTGATGATGTTAAACAAGCTATATCCAGCAGTTTTGTACGCGACCAGTATTTAGATAGCTACCCAGCGTTTTCCCCATTACTTGTCGAGCTACTTCAAGAAGCATGGTTACTTTCCACTACGGACTTGAACCAGACAGAGCTTCGATCGGGTGCGATCTTACTGGCAGCGTTAACTCGTGCAGATCGTTACATGGATCAGAAGCTGGTTCGCTTATTGGATGTGGTTAATCGTGAAAGTTTGAAAAAGCACTTTGATGTGATTTTGTCAGACTCTTCAGAAACGCAAGTTGCAGAACAACCAAAAGGCGCTGTTGCTCAAAACACAGATACGTCTGTTCTTGAGAAATACTGCACTAACGTAACAGAGCAAGCACGCCAAAATGAGCTTGATCCGGTTCTGTGCCGCGAAAGTGAAATCAACTTGATGATTGATATTCTCTGCCGTCGCCGCAAAAACAACCCAATAGTCGTTGGTGACGCAGGTGTTGGTAAGAGCGCTATGATTGAAGGTTTAGCGCTTCGTGTCGTTGCGGGCTCGGTACCGCTGCCACTGCAAGGTGTTGAACTATATTCTTTAGACTTAGGTTTACTTCAGGCTGGAGCATCAGTAAAAGGTGAATTTGAGAAGCGCCTTAAAGGCGTGATTGATGCTATTAAGCATTCTCCTAAGCCTATCATTCTATTTATCGATGAAGCGCATACCCTGATTGGTGCTGGCAACCAAGAGGGTGGTGGTGATGCAGCGAACCTGCTTAAACCTGCTCTGGCTCGTGGTGAACTATCAACCATTGCTGCTACAACATGGAAAGAGTACAAGAAGTACTTTGAGAAAGACCCTGCACTAACTCGTCGTTTCCAACTGGTTAAGCTGGATGAACCAAGCGTAGAACAAGCGGTAGATATTCTGCGTGGACTGAACTCGGTTTACGAGAAAACCCATGATGTGCTTATTACTGACGATGCTCTGAAAGCGGCCGCCGAGCTATCAGCACGTTACATTTCAGGCAGACAACTGCCGGATAAAGCAATTGATGTTCTCGATACAGCGTGTGCGCGTATTGCTATCAACCTCACTGCGCCGCCAAAGCGTTTGGCATTTATCGAAACGGCTTGTCATCAACGTCAGCTTGAAATTGATATGCTTGAACGTGCCCAGCTACTGGGTAAAGACGTTAATCAGCAAAGACTTGACGAGCTCAAAACAGAAGAAGCTGCTGACGAGCAAGAACGCGACCGCCTGACAGAGCAGTGGCAACAGCAAAAGCAGTTAGTTGAAGCGATTATTGAACTTAGAGCTGCTCTGAATGAAGTCAATGATGATGAAGAGCCTCTTAGCGATGAACAGCGCGATGACATCCTTGCGCAAATCCGTGTTAAGTATCAAGAGTTAGAGTCTATCCCTCATGATGGTCGTTTGATTTATCCTCAAGTTGATGCTCAGCAAGTCGCTGAGGTGATTGCTGATTGGACTGGTGTACCTGTCGATCAGATGAACAGCGATGAGCTGCACAAGATCACCCACCTTACCTCTATTCTTGGCCAAAAAATTAAAGGTCAGGATGTGGCGATCAAACGTGTGCATAAACATCTTCTGACGGCGCGTGCAGATCTACGTCGACCAGGTCGTCCGAAAGGTGCTTTCCTACTTGTGGGACCGAGTGGTGTAGGTAAAACAGAGACGGTTGTTCAACTTGCTGAAAGCCTATATGGCGGTAAACAGTTCCTGACGACAATTAATATGTCCGAGTATCAGGAGAAGCATACTGTATCGCGTCTGATTGGTTCTCCTCCAGGCTATGTCGGTTACGGCGAGGGTGGTGTTCTGACCGAAGCTATTCGTAAGATGCCATACTCTGTTGTTCTGCTTGATGAAGTGGAAAAAGCGCACCCAGAAGTACTTAACCTGTTTTACCAGGCGTTTGATAAAGGTGAACTTGCCGATGGCGAAGGTCGCCTGATTGACTGCCAAAACATTGTGTTCTTCCTGACGTCTAATCTAGGTTTCCAAACGATTGTTGATCACGCTGACAAGTTAGAGCAGCTTGATGACGCACTTTACCCTGAGTTGGCTGCATTCTTTAAGCCAGCCTTGCTTGCTCGTATGGAAGTGGTGCCTTACATGCCACTTAGCCCAGAAGTACTGGAACAAATTGTTCGCGGTAAGCTAGTTCGTCTGGAAAATCTGTTTAGTGAACGCTATGACGCAGAAGTCGTTATCGAAGATTCATTGATTGATGAGATCTTGTCTCGTGCAACACGATCTGAAAATGGCGCGCGTATGCTAGAAGCGATTATCGAAGGTCAATTGCTTCCACCAATCTCACTCGCTTTACTCAACAAGCTTTCAGAGCAAAAACCGGTTACGCGAATCTACTTAGCGGCACAAGATGGCGAGTTTATCGGTGAGGTTGAGTAGTGATGTCTAAGTGGCTAGAACTAGTGACAGAGCTTATCGGAATCCGGACTAAACATGAGCTGACAGCAAAGTTTACCCAGACTCTGAGTGTTGAACTCGGTTTATCAAAATGCTTGCTTCTAATGCCAACAACAGATGGTCGTCGACTTGTGCCACATGACGCTCAAGTCGATGCATCCTGGGCTGTGAATGACATGAATAACCCATTTGCACAGGTGCTTCAAACTGCCAATCAGATGTCACTTTCGGCTGATGAACTTCTGTTTTGGAAATCAGACAGAGCGTTCGCTGAGTTGGTCTCTGATGTTGGGATGTTTGAACGTGTCTTCATTTGCCCTTTACCCCTGCGTTCCAATCAGGTTCAACTCGTCCTATTTATTCAGGGTGATCAAAAAGCCATTACCAAAGCTCTTAATAGTGATGATGGTATTAAGTTTATTGACATATTCACTAAGCAGTGGAACCTGCTTGAAGAAATGGAGCGCGAGCAGCGAGATATTCAAACTCTTAGCGAGTCTTTGAGCGATATACAAAGAGACACCAAGCGCAGGGAGCTGGCAGATAAACTCTCTCACTCTTTGATTGGTCAAAGCCCTGTTATGCAGAAGCTGCGCCAGCAGATAGTCAGTGCGGCGGAGTCTCAGCTGTCGGTTATGGTGCAAGGAGATACCGGTACGGGTAAAGAGCTGGTTGCTCAGGCTATTCACCAGATCTCAAGTCGTAGCTCCCAACCTCTGGTAGCCATCAATTGTGCCGCTATTCCAGAAAACTTGCTTGAAAGCGAACTGTTTGGTTACTGCAAAGGGGCTTTCTCTGGCGCAGAAGCCGATAGAGAAGGACTGATTTCACAGGCTAATGGCGGAACGCTTTTCCTCGATGAAATCGGTGATATGCCACTAGCCCTACAGGCTAAGCTGTTGCGTGTGCTTGAAACGAAGAAGTTCAGACCTATCGGTGGCAAGAAAGAGCTTAGCTCTGACTTTCGTCTGGTTTCTGCAACCCATGTCAACCTACTTGCTCAGGTAAGAAACAAACAGTTTCGACAAGATCTTTATTACCGCTTGTATCAGTATCCTTTGACTCTGCCAAAACTGTCAGAGCGTCTGGAAGACATCGATCTTTTAAGCCAACACTTTATTGCTGAGTTCAACTCACAACACGGAACTGAGATTCGAGGCTTACATTACAAAGCGTTAGATTGCCTTAAAAAGTATTCATTTCCGGGCAATGTGCGTGAGTTGAAGCTGTTAGTCGAGTTTGGCTGTGCGCAATGTCGCAATGAGCTGGAAGTGAGTGAAGGCAGTCTGGCTAATCGTATTGCGTGCATCGATTTCGAGTTACAAAGTGCTGAACAGTCTGATACTTCGTCCGAGCTTACTGAGGAAAGTGATCTTGCTGACAACCCTTACTCTGAGATGCAAGGAGACTTCTCTGCCATCACTGATCTGAAACAAGCGGTAAATGAATATGAAGAAAACATTATTCGTGAGCGCTTAACTCATTTCTCTGGGGATAGAGGCAAGGCGGCAGAAAGCTTAGGAATTCCTAAACGAACCCTTGCTTACAAGTGCCAGAAACTGGAGATCAAAGCAGAATGAATACTTTGAAATATCTTGTTTTATTAGCGGCCATGAGCGGTTTCACATTCTCAGCGAATGCCGCACAACAGTCAGACGACTCTCTAGTCATTAAAGGCCAGCAATGTTCCTTAATCTCTGAACGGTTGGAGCGCCTTAGTTGTTTTGATGCTGTTTTTCAGACACCAACCGCATCGAATCGCAGCACGATATCTGACGACAAACCGCAAGCCTGGCACACCGCTTTTGACACCGCAAATGGCAATGTGCCATTAAGTATTGTTGAGAACGGTAGTGACAAAGAAGGGGATGCATGGCTCACACTGACAGCTAATCATGCCGAAGGAGAATCTGCTCCGGTGCTAATGATGAGCTGTATCAATAAGATCAGCCGTATCGAGTTAGCGCTTCCTCAAGCGATTGAAGATGGTCGAATTCGAGTCTCTATCGCTGGTGGACCAAATCAAAGCTGGAGAAGTGATGATATTGGTGTGTTGTTCTCTTCGGCTAGAGGTCTTCCGGCAATCTCTATGATGAAGGTGATGTCGCGCCAAGCCAGACTTACTCTACGCTCAAATTCACAGGTAGTAGATGGGCTGCAGTTTGATACCACAGGTCTCAACCAAGCTTTAAAACCACTTAGAACAAGGTGTGGGTGGTAGTGATGGAATTGACTCAATATCGAACTAGCATAGTTAAACCCATCGCTGGCGAATCGCCGGTAGGAGAAAGGCTACTGGACGAGCCACTATTTGATTTTGTTGAAGACCAAATGATGAAAGTCGGCTCTCTTTCTCACGCCAGTGTTCAGTGGCAAGAGGTTGAGCACAGTGCCATTACTCTGCTTAATGAGAAGAGTAAAGATATCAAGTTACTGGTTTACTTACTCCAGTGTCTACATAACCAGCTGACACCAAGCCGCTTTATCACTTCGTTTGGCGTGATGAGCGACTTCATCGAGCACTACTGGAATGATTGTTTTCCAGCACCTGGTAAAAGAGGCAACTTACCGCGTAGAAAGTTTTTCAGCCAGATGTGTCAACGCTTTTCGATTGCAGTGGAAAAGTTCGACTTCGCCAGTCTGGACAGTCAGGACAGAGAAGAGTTGCAAGCAGTAGTCGAAGGTTGGCAGAAAACCATCGAAGCTAATGAACTCACTTCGGATGTTGCCGATTCTGTTGCGCTTACCATCACCAACCAGCTTAAACGGGCACAAGAAAGAGAAAAGTTGCAGCAAACCGCGGCGCAGCCAGCATCGACTGATTCTGCGACAACGCAAGCCTCCGCTGCTCCAGCGTCTTCGTTATCCGTTGATAATTCTAGTGATAAAGCTGCGAAGCAAACCTTGCTTAAAGTGGCTGAATACCTTGCTGAGCAGGAGTCGGGCAGTGCATTAGCCATTCGAGTACGTCGCCATGCGTTGTGGGGGGCTATCACCGCATTACCCGATCATGACCACAACGGCAAAACTTTGCTGCGTGGTATGCAGATGGAGCGAGTGAAAGAGTATCAAGATCAGTTGCATCAACCGGATCTCGCTTTGTGGAGAAAGGTTGAACAGAGTTTGACCATTGCACCGTATTGGTTTGAAGGTCAGCTGATGAGTCACGATATTGCGAAGGCTCTAGGTCAAGAGAGCTGGTGTCAGGCCATCCGTGAAGAAACTCAGTCATTTATCCAACGCTACCCAAGCGTCGTTGAACTCAAGTTTAAAGATGGTTCGCCATTTTTGACTGACTTAGTACGTGATTGGTTAGCGAGTGGTGAGGTGGCTTCAACGGGCGGTAGTGTTTCAGGTAATTGGAATGAACAGCGAGAAGAAGCATTTAGTCTTGCCAAAGAGGGCGGGATTGCCGTGGCGATGTCGATGCTCAATGACGGTTTAGTCGCGGCGACAGAACCTCGTGACCGTTTTTACTGGCGTTTACTCAGTGCTGATCTCTTGAAGCACAATCACTTGGATGCCATGGCTAAAGAACAGTATCAAACCTTAAAGCAAGAAATTATGCAGACGAGCGTTACCGAGTGGGAGCCGTCTTTAATAGAACAACTAGAACGAAATACAGCGTTAGATTAAGCAAAGGGACTATCCATGTGGAAAAGTATCATCGGGCTTGTTAAGAAACTTAAGCCGGGCATAGCAGCGGCCCTTCCTATTTTGCTGTTTACTCTATTTATACTACTCAATGTCGCCATTTGGTGGGCAGGCCCTTGGTTGGAAATTCGAGGGACGAAACCTTTAGAATCCTTAATGGCTCGTGGTATGGCGAGCGCACTTTTTGTGTTGCTTTCGTTGTCAGCGTGGGGCATTTGGCAGTGGCGTAAATTGCAAGGCTTCAAGAGCCAGCAAAAACGTGAAGAACAGCTAAAGCTAGACCCAATTACAGCGTATGAAGAGCGTCAGGAAGTAGAGCTGAATGACGTAATGAAAGAGATGAAGCAAAGTCTCAATACGCGTAATTACCTTTATTCACTACCTTGGTATCTTGTTCTGGGTCTTGAGAACGCAGGCAAAACCAGCTTAATCAACCGTTCTGGACAGAACTTCGCACTCTCTTCAGTCATGCGTGCTTCTGGGCAGAAGAGTGAGAACCCGTACTCATTCGACTGGTGGATTGGTGACGAGTCAGTATTGATTGATCCCGATGGCGAGCTACTTACTCAGGGCAACCGTAATCAAGATAATGATGGTGAACTTGAGCGCCGCTTGTGGCTCAACTTTGTAAACTGGTTGGAGAAAACGCGCAGTAGACGACCGCTGAACGGTATTGTTCTCGCGCTTGATATCTCTCATCTGGCGACTTCGACAGCCTCCGAGCGTAAAGCTTATGCAAACCTGTTGCGAGCTCGTATTCGTGAGTTAATGGAAACTCTGGCAACGCGTTTACCTGTCTACATTACCCTGACGAAACTTGATTTGTTGTATGGCTTTGAACCTTTCTTTAAGCACTACTCAAAGTCACAGCGTGATGAGGTGTTAGGTTTTACCTTCTCATTAGAATCAGTTGATAACTTAGATCATTGGTTAGAAGAGTTCAGCAAAGACTATGGTCAGTTCGTATCAAAAATTAACGAGCTTTTCCCTCATGCTGTCGCTGAGCCGTTAGAGCAAGAAGAGCGTGATGCCATTTATAGTTTCACGCGCCAGATGTCGGGCTTGCAAGATATTCTCAAAGACTTTTTCCAGGACGCTTTATCGAGTGACCAGTTCTCGACCTCGGCGCTGGTTCGTGGTGCTTACTTTACGTCAGTGTATCAGCAGGGCGTTCCTAGTAATGCGTTTGGGGATTCTGCGTCTCGTCGATATGGGTTATCGCATGCAGTAAATAAAGCGCAAAATGCTAAGAACTCGACGGTGTACTTCACCCAACAGCTGTTCAGTAACATTATCTATCCTGAAGCTGGGTTAGCCTCGGATAACTTCCGGGTAGCGAAACACAAACGCCGTTTAATGGGCCTTTCATTTACCGCTTGTATGGTTGCAACTGTGCTACTGGTCGGTACCTGGCATCGTTATTACCTGACTAACGTTAACCAGTCGGATGCGGTATTAGCTAAAGTTAATGAATATAAAGCTCAGTACCCATCGAATCTGTCTCTGGCTTCCCAGAAAGACATACTTGAGCCGTTGAATAAAATTCGACAAGCGACGCTGGAGTTTGGTTTCTTCCGTGAAAAGCCGCGTTACATTTCTGATTTTGGTCTCTATCAAGGACACACTATCGGGCCAATGGTTGAAAGTACCTACCTTAACCTGCTGGAAAACCGCTTCTTGCCACTACTGATGGCAGATGTTGTGGTCGCACTCAAACAGGCCGATAACGAAGAAGAGAAGTTAGCGGTTCTGCGTGTCTACCGCATGATGGTGGATAAGAGTGGTCGCTATAAAGATTATGTACTGGATTACTTTGGTAAATACTGGCAGAGCGCATTTGCCGGGCAAAAACAGGTTCAGGGTGAGCTGCTAGAACACTTAGATTACGCGATGCGTCATACCGACCTTGCTGGTGCAAGGGAGCAGGGTGATGCCTTCGCAGAACGAGTGATGAAACCATACGATCGCACCATTGCAAGTGTTCAGGCTGAGCTCAGCACCATGCCTAACGATCAGCGTGTTTACCGAAACCTTAAGCTAAATGCACAAACAGTATTAGGTCCTTCAATCAGTATTCGTAACTTAGTTGGTCCTATCTTTGACATTGTATTTGAAGAGCGTGTGGCGAACAGCAGTTTGTATATTCCACAAATGCTGACCAAAGAAGGCTTTGAAAACTACTTTATGCCGCGTTCAGAGTCAGTCTCAGAGCTTGCTCTCATCGATGGCTGGGTATTGGGCCAGTCGAAAACTGCGCAGTTTAGCGAAGCGGATAAACAGGTGCTACGAGAGAAGATTCGTAACCTGTATGTAGCAGATTACGTCAATACCTGGCGTGCCGCGCTGAATGATATCGACATGAAGTACTTCGGTGATATTAACGATGCGGTGATGGTGCTAGAGAACCTGACAGGAAACGTCGAGCCACTGCAACGTTTGCTAAGAACATTAGACAATAATACTCAGGTTATTGCAGGTTTAGACCCGGATAGTGACGCTGGTGAAGAGCTGCTGAAGAGTGCCAAGTATAGAGTGGCTTCAAGCATTCAGTCTCCATTTGCAGAGCTAAACTTAATGCTTAAACCGGTTGGAGATCAACCTGCTTATATCAATGAAGTGCTTGCGTCTGTCGATGAATTGAAAACGTATTTGAAAGCGATTCAGGAGTCGCCAGATGTTGGTATGGCAGCACTTGATGCAACTAAGGCGCGAGTTAAATTAGTCAGTGCCGATCCAATCTATACCTTGAAACGCATCTCTTCTGGTTTACCAAGACCACTAGATAGCATGGTTGCTAAGCTAGCCGATGAAAGTTGGTATGTCGTTAAACAAGAAGCGATCAGACACCTGGAAGTTCGCTGGTATGAAGATGTCTACAAGCCATACTACACCAAGCTCGCAAGCCGCTACCCGTTCAAGACTGATTCAACAAAGGATGTCGCACTGGAAGATTTCGAATCTTTCTTTGCACCGAAAGGAACGTTGGATAGCTTTTATACCAATCAGTTGAAAGTGTTTATTGAAGAGAACATCGCTGTCGACGAATACGACACTGCTCAATCTATCATTCGTCCTGAGGTACTGGCGCAGATTGAACAGGCACAGAGAATCCGTCAGGCATTCTTTAACCGTAAAGGCATCTTAGACGTCAATTTCTCGGTTGAGCCTCTTCAGCTAAGCGGTAATAAACGTCGAAGTGTGCTCAACGTTGATGGTCAGTATCTGACTTACAGCCATGGCCCGCGTGAAGGCGTTGAACTGATTTGGCCAAACACACTGCGTGATTCGGCGGTATCTAAGGTTACCCTGGTGCCAACCAAGTCAAACCTTTCACCGAGAAGCATCAACCTCAAAGGGCCTTGGGCATTCTTCCGCTTACTGGAAAAAGGTAACGTAATGTCAGCCAGCAAGACGTCGGTTGACTACCGATTTGTTGTTGATGGTGGCGATATGATTTACCGCATTAATGCAGAATCGGATGCTAACCCATTTACTGAGCGCCTGTTTAAGTCGTTCAAACTATCTAAGACTCTTTACTAAAACACCAAAGGAGCGAGGTATCTCGCTCCTTTCCATCAGGACGAAGTATCTATGTCCAATACAGTATTGCTTGACCAAGTTGTCTACCATATTACGTCTGATTCCGACTCAATCAGACATCTGGAGAGTTACCAAAAAGCCAGAGATGAAATCAACAGTCGCTTTAACCCCTTGTCTGGTGGTACCAATTGGCAAGAGGTTTATCAGGCTTGCCAACAGTTAGCTAAGGGACCAGGGGTTGATCTGCTGATGTGTAGCTATCTCACCATTGCCAAACTCAAAATTGAGGGGCTAGCGGGCTACGCCAATGGTCTTGAGCTATTAATGCAATGTTTGAGCTTATTAGCTAAGCCTGACTCAAAATCGGCCAAAATGCGTAAAGAGGTCTTGGATTGGGTGAATGGTAAGGCGATTCCTGAGTTGAAGACACTTAAACCTTCTCAAGAACAGCTGCGCGATCTTTATCGTAGTGAAAGACTGTGTGAAAGAATCCACCACTGGATGACACTGCAACAGCCGCAAGTTGAAGTCGATTTTGAAGGGGTTGGATTTGTTCTGTTTGAACATATCGATCAGATCGAAACCCGCTATCATACCGCGATAAAGCGTCAGGAAAAGCAGCGTGAAAGTGACAATAGAGTTACCCGAAAACGCTACTTCTGGAGTTTGGCTGGTACCTTCTTCTCGACGCTCGCAGTGAGCGGAGTCAGTGTGTGGCTCTATTACAACCCGAGTGTACTTAATCAGTATCAGTTCAAGCAATCGATAGAGGTACCAGTACTCACGGCGAGTAACCTTGATAGCTACGTTGAACATACCAAACCCACTAAGTTAGCCGCGATTCAATCTGAACTGGTACCTATGTATCACTCTTCTATTGAAGAGAAAACTCAGGTCTCGATTGAGCAGCCTTACCTAAAGGCGATTGAGCAACTCGATATATTGCAGAAACTCTACACTGGGGATGAGCAGGTTAATCAAATCAGCCAGACCTTATATCAGGATCAGCAGTCTGCTCTTGAACAGGCGGACGAGTTTGTCGCTCGGTTCGGTGAAATTCGGACTAAGATGGCCAACATTGCCTTGCTAGCAAAGAAAAAGCGTTGGGCACAGGTTGCCAACGAAACCAAATCTTTGGAAGACTTTGCCGTTAGCTTATCGCCGATCTATGGCCGGGTTGGTTATGTAGAAAACTTGATTGACAACCAGCAGTACCAACAAGCGCAGCAAGAGTTTGAGGAGCTAAAAAGACGCCTCAATAACTTAAGTTGGAAAGTTGCTGAACTAAATCAGAAGCTTGAAGAGTAGAGTTTTCGCTTACCTGAACTCTAATCGGTTAACCCCTGGTGGAATTACTTGCACTTTGGACAAAGGATCTATATAAATTCGGCTTTCCTTTTCCACCATGATATTTGAACACCCGGGGTTACCACATGACGCAGTTTTGGCAGCAAAAAGCACTCGAAGAGATGACCGAAGACGAATGGGAATCGCTGTGTGATGGCTGCGGAAAGTGCTGCTTGCACAAATTGATGGATGAAGACACTGATGAGATCTACTACACCAATGTGGCCTGTAGTTGGTTAAACAGCAAAACCTGTTCGTGCAAAGACTACCCAAACCGTTTTACCTCTGGTGAAGAGTGCACCAAGCTCACGCGTGAAGATATCGATGATTTCACATGGCTACCGCACACCTGTGCTTACCGCTTACTAGCAGAAAAGCAGCCTCTACCTGAATGGCACCCATTAATTACTGGCTCTAAGTCTGCGATGCATGCAGCAGGAGAGAGTGTGCGTAATAAAGTCGTCTACGAGATCGATGTCGTGGATTGGGAAGACCACATCCTCAATCATCCAAACCGAGGCTAGAGTGGACAGGCTGTAAGTGAGACTTTTACAGCCTATCTAATCATTGTCTGTGGGAGAGATTAGCCAATCTCAACGTCGGATGATGCCGATGAAATCGTTCCTCCACAATCTATCGCATCCCCTAAACGTGCAGCGGGCTTACCATCAATAAACACGCCTGATGAACCACCTGCAACACTCCTTGGGTGATTACCATGCGGTGTCTTATCACAAGGGCAGCCGTGATCTTGCAGCGGATCCCCCTGACGAACTGCAGGCTTAAAGTTAATCATCACACTTGGGCTTCCTGCGGTAATGGGGGTTGGTGGAAAGCAATCATGCTCCGAACCAATATCACCCAGTCTTGCTGCTTTTGGCATAGTTCCTCCTAAATTGAAACGGCAATATGCCCATTGATAAGTGAAAAATACGAGTGTAATCAATCGCGTTATTTTTCTGAGCTAGCTCGTAGGGCTGAACACGCGCTTAGTCGAACCAAGCGACAGTCAGCTACTCATTTCTAAGCAAAAACTGAACCAGCTTAATATAGTTATATATTTCAACTAATTAGCATTTTTGGCGTGCTAATCCTGAGCAACTTTTTGCCCGATTTGAGCAAGATCTTGCTCAGTTTAGGCAAGATCTTGCTTGAACAAGAAACATGCCAAAAAATTGGTGTCTGTCTGAAAATTATTAAACGCAACCACAGGCGCAATTTTAACGCATTGTGTCTGGCAAGTATCTGATAAATATATAAATTACCACACCTTAGCGCATCCATGAGAAAAGGAATAAATATCACATTATTTACCTGTCATTTACTTCAAGTGATCTGTTTAAAGGATTAAGATAACTGGCTAAATAATGAGGATTGAAAATGAAAATAAAATGGCTAGGTCTTGTTGGTGCTGTTCCTTTGCTGATGGCATGCAATAGCGATATCGAACTTTCCAGTAGTGTCCTTTCTCACGATCAAATCAACACCATTATTAGCAACGTCAATAAACATTATCCAGACGCCGACAGCGAACTGAAACAAAATATCGCTAAGGTCGCAGCCAAGTCGATTGAAAATATGGTTTTTGTCGAGGGTGGCAGTTTTGTTATGGGTGATTTCCGTATGCCGTGCATGAATGACGATCTTAATCGCCCGGTCTGGACACCAGATGCAAGCTGTTACAGTGATGTCGAGATTGTAAGTCGTGGCGCGGATATCCAGCATGAGGTGACCCTAAGCAGTTATTCGTTGTCGAAGTATGAAGCGGAGTTGCTGGATTATGATGTTTACTTACAAACATTAGGTAGGCCGTTTGAGCAGAGTGTTTATGAGGGGAAATACCTAGAACGAGGCTCGAAAGTGTATAAAACAATATTCCCGAGATTTGTAAAAAAACCAACAAGAGAGGTGAGTTGGCAAGATGCAAAAAACTATTGTCAATGGCTGGGGCAATTAACCGCGCTGCCCGTGGATCTACCGACTGAAGCGCAGTGGGAGTACGCCGCGCGCAGTCGTGGTCAAAAACTCTACTACGCGACCAATAATGGCTTTATCCAGTTTCAGGGAAGGGGCTTTCATAATCCAGAGCTCGGTGGTTATGAGGAGTTTACCGCAGAAACCGCTAATGTTGATACTGACCTAAATCCTGTAGGTACGTTTGCGCCCAATCCACTCGGTCTTTATGATATGACTCGAAATGCTACAGAGTGGGTTAATGATTGGTACGCTAAAGATTATTATAAAATGTCACCGAAACTCGATCCTCAGGGCCCAGCAACGGGTGAGTATAAAGTGAAACGAGGTGGAGTTGGTATGGTCAATGTATCTCGTGCCTATGATACGGTAAAGGGAGACGACTTGTCATACACGTCAGGTTTTCGCTGCGCAGTTCAGAGCTCGAAGCAAGCTTATTAGCATCTAAAAATGACCGCCTTGCGGCGGTCACTGTGGCTTAAATATAGTAGCCATTGTTTTTGTTTAAGCGCGCTATCTGGCGTTCGACTCTGTCTCTTTTCTGGTTCCAACTCCAGCCCGAACGCGGCGCAAACGGGCGCATTTGGGCAAAGTTGCTCTCATTAATTTCATTCACTTGTGCCAGTGTTAATACCCAGTTGTTAAAGCTCGTCTGCTGCTCGCCATCCAAAATGGCATTAATCCGCGCCAGATTATCAAACAGAGCTTTTTCCTCTGCTTGTTTACCGCCTGATGGTTTTTCACCATTGGCATTCATACGAGTGATGATCTCTTCGAAACGTCGCCACGTTTTGACCGCACCGAGCAATAAGATATAAATTGCCGTCTCTTGTTTCTCTTCCCACGAAAAATAGAACGTTGTCACTAGAGTATTGAGCATGATACCAACAGTCTCAGGCAATAATTCTTCAAACGGTACTTCGCCCGTCACATCGCGGTACTTGGTGACAATACGTCTGGCAAGGCGAAGGGCTTCCTTTTCCTTCTCGGATTCTAACTCCCATAAATCCAAACGGCTGTCCCACCACTTATTGATTGATTTTTGGGTATTCATCACTGCCTGTTTAAGCGCTTCTTCTGGATTGGTTATCATATCACTGGCAAAAGCCATATAGCTCGAGCGCATCAAGTGCTGGTATACATCTGCATGAAGATTGTCCAGTATACGGTAATCCGTCGCTTTTAAACCTTTAAAGAGGATAACAGCAAGCTGCCATAACTGCTCAAAATCGATTGCTGTGCCAAACCCACCGCTGGCGCCAGGACCAAACACCAGACGGCCAGAACAGTTAAAGTAGAATTTACCATCATCATCAAGGCTTAACTGGAAGTCCCAACCTGCTCCGGCACCAACAGCGATATTACCGTTGGCACCGACTTTGGCTAAGGTGGCAAAATCAAACACCTTGTCGAGTTTGATATCCGGTGGAGCCTTCCATTCCAGACCGCCTTCAACCTGACCTCCGATTTGAGCGCCACCAAAGATATCGCCTTTTACTCCCACACCACCGGATTTATTGGTGCCCATACCAACCGTTGGGGAGAGCAGTATTTGGTGGCCGGGGTTATCATCCGGTTGATTGGTGAGTTCTATGCGTCCGTTAGTCATCGCGCCAACAAAGCAGCTGAGCATCAAGCTGACTTTGGCTCTAAAGCAGCCAAACGGATAGACAGCAGGCTGCTTGTTGGCGTCAAGGTAGCTAAGTTCCAGCGTATAACCACTTTCATAGGGGAAGTAACGATGAAGCCCAACCGCACCTTCAGCCAGAGCGAAGCTTGCCTCTGCACCAATGCCAATATCGATTTTGCCTTCGGATGGTTCAATCGTACTTTTGACGCTGGCTTGCGCAGCAAAGCGCAGTAGTTGCGCTTCTTGAGAAGTCGCAAATATCACTTCGCCATTGTCATCGTAAAACTTTTGAGTCGCTTTCCATTCATGGGCTTTCCAGCCATCGGCTTTCCAATTGGCGAACACTGCTTCGAGCTTACCATTGTCGAAATCTTTGTTGATGCCTTTCTTAATGTCTTCTTTAAAGGCTTGCGCTAGTCCTTGCCAATCGCGTGCTTCGAGTGCCCGAGTGACTTCTGTATTAACTGGGTTCTGTTTCCAACTGGTTTTGGCACGCTCAACAAAATCCGCACGCAGGTACACCAGTCGATTCTCACTCACCAGCCAGGCTTCCACCACATGCCTTTTCGCGGGCGTACGTTCAAACGCTTTGTGGTTCATCTTGGTAAGATCAACACTTTGTTTATTGGACGACTCAGGTGTGACTGGCTTTTTGACTAGTGCCTGCCAGTATGCGATTTCTTTATCGATATCGGCGAGGACTTTATCGCGCACGGTGATGGTAGATTGCTCAGAGAAGTGCGGGACATAAATGTTCACTAAAGCACGGCGTTTTTCAAGTTCAGCGATTTTGCTTGAGATGTAATTCTGTGTCTTCGGTTGTTGCGTTGATTGAGCCGCGGTGCCTGCTACGGTGGACTTTTGTTCGTCAACCTTGATTGCTCCCGCATAGACGCACTGCTCAAGCCATGCTTTCTTGTTTAACGCATGTTGTTGCATTTCGTTGGCATCAATACTGTCACCGCTAGGCGCGTTTTCTAGCAGGGTTTGGTAATCCTGGATGAGTTTGTCGGTAATCTGAATTTCTTGTTTCAGTTTCGCTTGTTTCTCTTCTGTCAGACAGTAATAGTCTGTTGGCGCATCACCGGTGAAAAACAGCACATCATGGACTTCAATCCCCATACATTCGGGATTACTGAGAACTTCCCCTGAACATGTTGGCTCTGGTTCTTTACTTGGTGGCTCTGTCGAGTAATCGGGTTCAGGTTCCTCAATGGTCACTTTTTTCGGTAACGTTAAGGTATCTCCGGCGCGAATGTAATTTGGGTCACTCTGAACTTGCGGATTCAGTGCCAACAGGTCGACATATTCGACGTCTTGATCGATGGCGATTTGGAGTAGGGTATCTCCCGGCTTAATGGTATAGGTTGTCATGGTTATACGGCTCCGCTACTCGCGTTAAGAATCGACTGCATCGTCGAGATATGCTGTGGTGTAATCGTCCATTGATACTGTTTAGGTGGGTGAATCGGTTGATCGATCGATACCCAATGCCATTGTCCGTGGTACCAGTGAATTTGCTCGATATGTTGGAAAAACAGACTGCGCTCTTCGTCCTGCATTGTGCCAAGCAGGGGTAACAGGGTTCTTGGTTCATAGTAGCGGAGTAAAGCGGTGGACTGCCCGGTCAATACCACCAGACGCTCTCTGAGGATGTCGAGCAGTGATGCTTGAGACGTTCCTTGCTGGACAAACAGTAAACATCCGCAAGGTGTGCTTTGCATCTTATCGATCGCACTAGCAAACAGTTGTTGCTCATTCAGCGCAATCAATACAGGGCCAAGTTCTATGTTGGCAAACTGTGTCTGCTCAAACAGAGGGCTGTAGAATGGCTCTGACGTGGTTTGATAAAGCTGTGCCTGCCAATCTGGCCATAGTTCGGGCTCAATGATCATATAGACATCAAGTGTCTCAGCCAGTAAGGGGGCTGCTCCGGTTTCAGTACGCCATTGAGGGTTTACTTGTGGATTTGACATTCGCCACCTCCATTGCATTGGCAAAGCTCTTTCAGCAGCGAGCCATTTTCGACCATTTGGCTATAGGACGCCTGACTGATGGTTGGTAATGAACCCGATGAACCAACAACTTGTTGATTAGGCGGAGGCATGTCCGGTGCTAAGGCATCGATCTCGTTCGGTGGCAAAGCAATTTGACCTGAGTAACCACTGCCACTGCCTGGACTACCGCCCGAGTTTAGATTGATTTTTGGCCCAACAAGGCTAACGCCAGACGCGTCTATTTTTACAAAGCTGCCGCCGGCTTTTAATGTCATTTCAGAGCCTGCTTCGATAACGACCTTCATACCGGCTTTGATATGTAGTTCATTACCTGTTTCAAGGGCGTGAAGCTGCGCGATTTTCTGATGCAAGCTACCCTCAATAACCGAGGTGGCATCTTGTTTGACCAGAGTGCGACTCTCGCCGTCAACGGTTAAGTGGTGGTTATTCTTTATCTGAGTGAACTGGTCGTTATCAACCGTAGTGTGTTGATCGTGTTTGACATGGGTGGTCATATCATTGAGCACTAAGGAGTCAAAATCCTTCTGCGCATGCAGGTAGATTTGCTCCTTGTCTGCCTGATCTTCAAAGCTTAACTCGTTAAAGCCTTCCCCTTGGTGAGTTTCACTGCGCAGGACAGTTTTGGTTTTATTCTCTGGTAGAGAGTAAGGTGGCGTATTAGTCGCATGATAGGTTCGGCCAGTAATGATTGGCTGATCCGGGTCGCCATTTAAAAACGATACGATCACTTCGTGACCGATACGCGGAATGGCCATCATGCCGTACTGGTTGCCCGCCCAGCCTTGCGATACGCGTACCCAGCATGAGCGATGCTCTGGAGTATTCTCATAACGATCCCAGTGGAAGTAGACTTTCACGCGGCCATGTTCATCACAGAAGATCTCTTCGCCCTCTGGGCCGACGACCGTTGCGATCATCGGGCCGTCAACTCTTGGCTTGGTTTCTGGTGTCGCTTGCCAATTAATATGTCCAGGAATGGCCTGCCACTCATTTTTGTAGGTCGTCGCGCCGTGACCGCTCTCTTCTTCCAGCGCCTGAGGCTGTTCGCCGTGATGACTGACGCGAACCAGCAACCAATCGCGATTAAAGGTGCGATTGAGGTGGTCACTGAGGGTAAATTTGTAGCCTGCACGAATTAAGAACTCGTTACTCTTACCGTCAGCTAACTGTGCGTCGCGGCGTAGATAACTTAAACGGGTGCGAGTGAACGCGGTGCCACTCTGGTCATCTTTATAACGCCCAGGGGCATCAAAGTGTGAGTAGATTGGCTGCTGGTAATCCAGTTCAGCGCCCTGAGCCAACTGGCTAAACGAGTAGGCAGGCTTTTTGAAGCTGTAATCTTTAAGTTCAACCTCGGCGACACGAGCTTCAGATTGGTAACGGAAGTCTTTGATATAAGGCACATCACTGACGCCGCCAGCCTGACCATTGTAAGGCACTGGCTCAGCCAACGAAGGTAGCAGAGCACTGGAATCGCTGAAGACCAGAGTATGTTTTCCGGCTTCGTGGATAAAGCTGTAGACCATGCCTTCTTCCGCCGCGAGGCGGTGCAGGAAGTCGAGGTCACTTTCACGGTATTGAACACAGAACTCGCGTTGAGCAGGCTCGCGCTCTAACGAGAAAGCGTAGTCATTAATGCCCATCTCTTGCAGTAGGGTCGCGATAATGTCGGGCGTGGTCTGATGCTGGAAGATACGGCTATTGTGACGCAGAGAGAGGCGCTCGAGAGCAGGCACAAGGGTCAATGAATAGAAGGTATGGTGATGACCAATATCCCCTTGGGTAAACGCGCGCGCGACGCCGTGTACCCGTTGAACCAAGACCCGGTTACGATACATGCGCAGCTCGACCGCCCGATCAACCACCTGGTCTGGGGTTAAGTTAGGCTGACGGCTGGCTAATTCAACCTGGTAGCAAAAGCCGTAGCAGGGCCTTTGGCCGAACATGCTGGCAGACAAAG
>NZ_AEVS01000003.1 GCF_000189255.1 Vibrio brasiliensis LMG 20546
TATATTTTTAAAGAGCTTTCGTTTTGAGGTCTTCTCAAAACGGACGGCCATTTTATCGAGATAACTTTCAGTGTCAAACACTTTTTTCGTTATTTCTTCGAAAGTTATTAGTTAACTTTCACCGTCCTAGTTGTCATTGCTGTTTAGCTCGGTTTCCCGTGACAACGGAGGCGCATTATAGGGAGTTTAGAAAAGAGCACAAGGCCTATTTTGAAAAAAATAGCGATATTTATCTCGTTCGCTCACATAACAAACAACAAGCTTAAAAAGAGAACAAAAGGGCCTAAAATAAGGCCCTTTTTCAGATTACTTTGCTAACAATTATTGATGAGCAATAATCTGGTCATTATTAACTAATAGCTTAACGGGTTTATCTGGAACGACTTTCCCCGCGAGAATCGCTTTCGCTAATGGGTTCTCAACACTCTGCTGAATTGCGCGTTTTAAAGGACGTGCACCGTACACAGGGTCAAAACCAACTTGAGCAATCAGGTCTAGTGCTTTGTCTGATACATCCAGTGAGTAACCTTTCTCTTCCATTCTCTTCGATAGACGCTCTAGCTGAATAGAGGCAATCGACTTGATATGGTCTTTACCTAATGGATGGAACACAACGCTTTCATCGACCCGGTTAAGGAATTCTGGACGGAAGTGTTTGCTAACAACATCCATAACCTGATCTTTCATTCCCTGGTAATCCACAGTACCGAAGTTCTCCTGAATTCGAGTCGAGCCTAAGTTGGATGTCATGATCACTACCGTGTTGCGGAAATCGACCGTTCTACCCTGACCATCGGTCAGACGACCATCATCGAGCACTTGAAGCAGGATGTTGAAGACATCTGGGTGAGCTTTTTCCACTTCATCTAATAGGATGACTGAATAAGGTTTACGACGAACAGCTTCTGTAAGATAGCCGCCCTCTTCATATCCGACATAACCAGGAGGAGCACCAACCAGCCTCGCAACTGAGTGTTTCTCCATGAATTCCGACATATCAATACGAACCATAGCGTCTTCACTGTCGAACATGAACTTAGCCAGTGTCTTGCATAATTCGGTTTTACCAACACCAGTCGGACCTAAGAATAGGAACGACCCAATTGGTTGATTAGGATCAGACAGGCCAGCGCGACTACGACGAATTGCGTTCGATACCACTTCCACCGCTTCAGTCTGACCAATCACACATTTGTGTAAGACGTCTTCCATGCGCAGCAGTTTCTCTTTCTCTGCTTCAAGCATTTTTGAAACCGGGATTCCGGTCTGTTTAGAAAGAACATCGGCAATTTCGTTGTCAGTAACCTTGTTCCGCAATAAGGTCATTTCCTGCATTTCTGCCTGAGTTGCCAGATCTAGCTGTTTTTCTAGTTCAGGAATGCGACCGTATTGCAGCTCTGACATTCGGTTCAAATCGCCAGCCCGACGAGCAAACTCCATATCCATACGTGCCTGCTCCAACGCAGACTTAATATGCTGTGTTCCTGAAAGCGCAGCTTTTTCTGCATTCCATACTTCTTCAAGCTCAGCAAACTCGCGTTCTTTGTCTGCTAGCTCGTCATTCAAGATGGTCAGACGCTTTTCACTGGCATCATCATGTTCATTAATCAGAGCTTGCTGCTCGATTTTGAGCTGAATAATTTTACGTTCCAGCTTATCTAATGATTCTGGCTTCGAATCGATCTGCATACGAATGCTCGATGCCGCTTCATCAATCAAATCGATGGCTTTATCAGGAAGTTGACGATCGGATACATAGCGGTGCGATAAGCTTGCCGCAGCGACAATAGCAGGGTCGGTAATCTCTACGTGGTGATGAAGCTCATAACGCTCTTTTAGTCCACGTAGGATAGCGACTGTATCTTCAACGCTTGGCTCATCAACGATTACTTTCTGGAAACGACGCTCTAGTGCAGGATCTTTCTCTATATATTGACGGTATTCATCCAGAGTCGTCGCGCCTACACAGTGCAACTCGCCTCTTGCTAACGCAGGTTTCAGCATGTTACCCGCATCCATAGAGCCTTCACCTTTACCAGCACCAACCATGGTATGAATCTCATCGATAAAGAGGATAATGTTGCCCTCTTCTTTCGATAGTTCATTGAGCACTGATTTCAGGCGCTCTTCAAATTCACCACGGTACTTGGCACCAGCCACCAGCGCGCCCATGTCTAAAGAAAGAACGCGGCGACCGCGCAGACCTTCAGGCACTTCATTGTTGACAATACGCTGAGCTAAACCTTCAACAATCGCGGTTTTACCTACACCGGGTTCACCAATAATGACTGGGTTATTTTTAGTACGGCGTTGTAGCACTTGGATGGTGCGGCGAATTTCATCATCCCGACCAATTACCGGATCGAGTTTTCCTTGTTCTGCGCGCTCTGTAAGATCGATGGTGAACTTTTCCAGAGCCTGACGAAGCTCTTCCGCATTCGGGTCATTAACTTTCTGCCCACCACGAACCTGATCAATCGCTTCTGACACTTTTGTTTCAGTTAGCCCAAGTTCTTTTAGCAACGAACCTAACTGTCCTTTATCCTCTAGTGCCGCTAGAAGAAAGATTTCAGATGAGATGTAGGCATCTTGACGCTTTTGAGCAACCTTGTCGCACAGGTTAAACATGGTCCCCATAGCACTGGAGAGTTGAACATCGCCACCAATGCCGCTGACTTTCGGTAAGCGATCAAGGATCTCACTCAGTTTCGAGCGTAAGTGAGTAATATCGACATTAAGCATGGTGAGCAATGGACGAATAGGGCTACCATTCTGATCCATTAATGCCACCATTAGGTGTACTGGTTCTATGTATTGGTGATCGCGGCCCAATGCCAGCGATTGAGCGTCAGATATGGCGATTTGGAATTTGCTTGTAAATCTGTCAAGACGCATATCTACCTTCCTATCTCAACTGAGAAAAAATAACTAATCAGTATGAAAGATGGATACGCTAAGAGAGTTTTTCAAGGGGAGAAATAGGCTTTACGCTATGAAAATAAGCGATTATTTTTCGATCCAGATGAATGTTGCCTGTCTACCAGTAATACCGTCACGACGATATGAGTAAAAACGCTCTGGATCAGCGTAAGTACATAGGTTGCTATAGTAGACGTGTTCTACACCGACGCGACGAAGTCGCTGAGTCACCAGTAGATTCATATCCGCCAGCCATTTGCCTTGCTCATCTCGTGGTTGAAAAGCTTCAATAGCTTGCGGGTCTGTTTGAGTAAATGCATCGACAACGTCTTGCCCTACTTCAAACACCTTAGCGCCGATCGCCGGACCAATCCAAGCCATCAACTCACCTTCGAGTTTCTCGACTGCATTTTCGACAATACCATTCGCCAGACCTCGCCAACCGGCATGAACTGCTGCTACTTGAGTACCCTGAGTATTGGTAAACAGTACAGGTAAGCAATCTGCGGTCATTGCCGAACACACCACCGCTTCTTTGTCGGTAAAGGTACCATCTGCATCGAGAATAGCGGAGGTTGGAGAATCTATGTATTCAACGACTGTTGAGTGAGTCTGATTCAACCATACTGGTGCTGACGGCATTGCACTGTGGTCAGCTAGCCACTGGCGGTTTTTATCAACGATGTCACTCTCATCCCCAACATGGCTACCAAGGTTAAGCCCTTGATAAGCGCCGACAGAAAAGCCATCGCCTCGGGTTGAGGAGAAGGCTTTTACATGTTTTGCCGCTGGCCAGTTAGGGATGACAATATCCATGACTAGAACTCGTCTTCCAGACCATGTTCACGAGTGTCCTGACGCAATGCTTCTGCCATCTCAACCATGTCGTCAGGTACTGGTGCATGGAATTCAACTTCTTCACCAGTAATAGGGTGTTCAAACTTGAGCATCACCGCATGTAGCGCCTGACGGTCGAATTGACGAATCATGGTCGCTAATTCCTCTGAAGCTCCGGCAGGAATGCGGGCACGGCCACCGTATGCAGAGTCACCAAGAAGTGGATGCTGCAGGTAAGACATATGGACACGAATCTGGTGTGTACGACCAGTTTCAAGACGTAGACGGATACGCGTATGTTCACGGAAATGTTCAGCAACTCGATAATGCGTTACCGCAGGCTTACCCATTGGGCTCACTGCCATTAGTGTACGCTTAGTCGAGTGACGACCAATTGGCTGTTCGATTCGTCCACCGGCAGTCATACGACCGATAGCAATCGCTTCATATTCACGTGTGAAATTACGCTTTTTCTGCAGTGCGCGAACAAGACGAGTTTGTGCCGGAACGGTTTTAGCAACAACCATCAGACCTGTTGTGTCTTTATCCAGACGATGAACGATACCCGCACGAGGAACCTCAGCAATATTTGGGTAGTGATGCAACAGTGCGTTAAGCACAGTGCCGTCCGGAGTGCCTGCTCCTGGGTGGACAATGAATCCACGTGGTTTGTTAATCACTAAAATGTCGTCATCTTCATAGACGATGTCTAGTGGAATATCTTGCGCTTCCCAACGCTCTTCATCTTCAAGTTCCGCTTGCAGAATAATTTCTTCGCCGCCCATCACTTTTGTTCTAGGTTTAGTAACGACTTCACCATTTACCTGAACTTTCCCATCTAACAGCCACTCTTTGAGGCGTGAACGAGAGAAA
Source organism: Vibrio brasiliensis LMG 20546 (assembly GCF_000189255.1). Classification (GTDB taxonomy): domain Bacteria; phylum Pseudomonadota; class Gammaproteobacteria; order Enterobacterales; family Vibrionaceae; genus Vibrio; species Vibrio brasiliensis. The sequence continues at coordinate 4,630 of NZ_AEVS01000003.1, forward strand.
TCAGCGAATAATTCGGCAATAGCCTGGTCTAGGCGTTGACCTAGTTGGCTATCTTTTACTGTATTTGTTAACTCAATCTGCTGGGCCATATCGAACTTTTTTAAAAACTGTGAGACTAATTGTCACTACTGTGGAAAAATGTACTATTGGACATTGTATCTGTTACGGCATAGAAAGTAACGGAAGCAACAGAAATATTTATCTCAAGGAATCGAATCCTGACATGAAAAAGCATACTTTATCTGGCTTGTTGGCATTATCAGTACTGGTAGGCTGCTCTAGCAGCGAAGAAGTTGTTCCAGATGTGCCACCATCTGAGCTTTACTCAGAAGCACAGGTTTCGCTTCAAAGTGGCAACTGGCTAACGGCCATTGATAAGCTTGAAGCACTAGACTCTCGATACCCATTTGGTGCTTACTCAGAACAAGTTCAGCTAGACCTAATTTATGCGTACTACAAAAACGATGACCTGGCTTTAGGTCTCGCGACCATTGAACGCTTCACACGCTTGAACCCTACCCACGAAAAACTCGACTGGGTACTTTACATGCGTGGTCTGACTCACATGGCACAAGATCGTAACTTCATGCACGACCTGCTTAATACTGATCGTAGCGACCGCGACCCTGAGCCAGTGAAAAAAGCATTTGCTGATTTCAAAAAACTACTTGAGCGTTACCCAGATAGCCCTTACGCCGAAGATTCACAAAAGCGCATGTACGCACTTAAAAATCGTCTGGCTAAATACGATTTAGCCACTGCAGATTTCTACCTGCGCCGCGAAGCTTGGATTGCTGCAATCAACCGTACTCAAGAGTTGCAAAAAACTTACCCAGATACTGAGGCTGCACGCCAATCACTTGAGATTCAGCTGGAAGCATATAAACAGCTTGGTCTTGAAGATGCCGTACAACGCACTCAAAAGATGATTGAGCTAAACCCTCAATAAGCCACTCTTTAATAAAGTAAAAAAGCCTCCAATACGGAGGCTTTTTTATTGCCCAACTTTGCGCATGCCCAACTAAAGAACTACATTTTATTGAGTGTAATTCAGAGGTGAACCATGCTCAGGACGGTCGTTATACTTACTTTGCTGTGCTTTTCTATTGGAAATGCGCTGGCTTTATCTCTCTCACCTTTACAAAAGCAACCTTATTTTGGTGATCTGCCTGAATTAGAAAAAAAGGGGGCGATCAGAGTTTTAGTCGCTGCAGACTTGGGTTTCTACTACATTGAGGACGGCAGACCTAAAGGTATCCTGGCAGAACTACTTTATCACTTTGAAAAGGAGCTCAGACAACGCTCCTCCTATTTTAATCTGCAAGTCATTCCGGTTCATCGGGATGAACTACTGCCTTCCCTTACTAACGGATACGGCGACCTTGCCGTTGCGAACTTAACGATAACGTCAACACGAGCACAACAAGTTGATTTCAGTAATCCTGTGTTAAGCGGGGTTCAGGAACTGCTTATTACGCATAAAGAGAGCGAACCACTCCAAGACCTTAATCAGCTTAGCGGACGCGAAGTATGGGTACGCGCAAGTTCAAGCTATTTTGAGAGCTTGCAGCGAATCAACGAGCAATTGGATCAACAATCACTTCCCCCTGTTATCGTCCGTTTCGTCGAAGAGACACTTCAGGACTACGAGCTGGTCGAAATGATCAATCAAGGACATATTCCAGCCACGATACTCGATAGCCATAAAAGCGAATTATGGTTAAAGGTGATGGAGAACATTCAGATTCATTCAGCCATGCCACTGCGAGAAGATGGCAAGATTGCCTGGGCGATGCGGAAACAAAGTCCTAAACTTGCCGCATTTGTAAATCAGTACCTAAAGAGTTATCGATCAGGCACTTTGCTCGGCAACGTCATTTACGGTAAATATCTCGGTAACACTCGCTGGCTCAAGCGGATTCTTAATCCAAATCACATTAATAAACTTGAGTCTCTTTCCCCGATATTCGAACTTTATTCAGACCAATACAGCTTTGACTCACTTATGATTTCAGCTCAGGGGTTTCAGGAGTCGGGACTGGATCAGAGTAAAGTCTCACATAAAGGAGCGGTTGGCGTAATGCAGGTGCTCCCTAGTACCGCGAAAGACCCCAATGTGAATATTCCAGACATTTATCAGGTAGATAACAATATTCATGCTGGAGTGAAATACATGCGCTTTATCAAAGATCGTTACTTCAACGACGAACAGATCCTACCCGACGATCAAGTCTACTTTGCTTTAGCTGCTTATAACGCGGGACCGGCAAACATTAGGAAAATGCGTCGTCTTGCGCAGCAGAATGGCTATGACCCCAACAAATGGTTTCGTAACGTAGAAATAATGGCACGTAGAAATATCGGCAGAGAGCCTGTTCACTATGTTTCAAACATAAACCGCTACTTCGTCATCTACAAACAGCTCTCTTCACTCAAGGAGTTGAGAGAAAATCAGGAGGCGAGTGCACAGTTTTCCACTAGCAAATAGCCGCATAAGGTGAGAAAAACCAGTCGCGAAATAAAGCAGGGAAAATTTTGGGATTTAATTCACATATGGAAGGTGGCTAAATCATAATCAACGCCTTTTATTAGGTCGAACTCATCCCCTAAAAAGCATTTAATTTTTAGCACGTTACCCTTACCAATCTAATCAGTTTTTCGTCTGGCACAAGCTTTTTCGTATTTAAATTCCTACACTATTTGAGATGGATCACGTTTAGTTTTAAGCAGTAAAAACACCCACAAATAAGTGATCCAGATCACATTATTTTATCATTGGATAAGTAATCTGGAGTTAACCCATGAGGGATGAAACAGAGGAAAACATCTATGAAAGTAAACATCACTGGTAAAAATATCGAAATCACCTCTGCAATCCGCACTCATATTGAGAGCAAGTTTAAGAAGTTAGAAAAGTGGCAAGTAGACATTATTGGTTGTCAGGCGACATTCAGCGAGGAGCCAAATAAACAGAAGAAATTTGAAGCTGTTATCACCGTGCCTAAAGGACAACTTATCGCTTCCGCAATTCATGAAGATTTATACGCTGCCGTTAACGAGGTAGAACAGAAACTAGAACGTCAGCTAAACAAACTGCGCCATAAACCAGAAGCACGCCGCGCAGAGAAGCCGGAACTTGAAGAAGAAACCGAATAAAATCGAATTTTGTACGAGCAAATAGAAATAGCGCCAATTGGCGCTATTTTTTTGTTGACGCTCCATACTGGGTTGCTTATTGTGTTTAAAGATTCACAACAAAGTAGATTGTTATGCACCACACCACTCTGTTCTTTTTTGACTTCTTTTTTCTCCATTAAAACTGGGGGCTCTCGCGTTTTCGAAAGATAAGTCAAAAACGAACAGAAAGCCTCCCACGGGAGGCTTTTTTTATGAGGAATACTAGGATGACTGACCAAAAATACTCACTTGAAGAAATACGACTGCGTTTGAACGAGCTGGATGATCAGCTACTACAACTACTTTCTGAACGTCGTGAAATGAGTATCGAGGTGGCAAAAAGTAAGGTGCAGACTTCTAAACCAGTTCGTGATGCCGATCGCGAGCAACAACTGCTGGTTAAGCTGATTAACAATGGCCAAGACAAGTATCAGCTAGATGCTCAGTACATCACTAAGTTATTCCACACCATCATCGAAGACTCAGTACTGCTGCAACAGTCTTATTTACAGAATCTTGCTAACCCTGAATTGAGTCGTAAACCTCTTGCGCGCGTCGCTTTTCTTGGCTCAAAAGGCTCATACTCTCACCTTGCTAGCCGTGAGTACTTCAGTCGTAAAAATACTGAGCTGATCGAACTCAACTGTGAACACTTCAAGCAAGTGGCCAATACCGTTGAGTCTGGCCATGCTGATTTTGGTGTCCTACCGATTGAGAACACAAGCTCGGGTTCAATTAATGAAGTGTATGACCTGCTGCAACACACGACTCTCTATATCGTTGGTGAACTGACATTGCCGATTGAACACTGCTTGGTCGCTAACTCTGAACTGCGTCTGGAAGAGATCAAAACTCTCTACTCTCACCCGCAGCCACATGCCCAATGCAGTGAGTTTCTAAGTAAGCTTGATGGCGTGAAACTTGAGTCTTGCGCTAGCACGGCAGATGCGATGAGAAAGGTGAAAGAGTTAAATCGTAATGATGTTGCCGCTATTGGCAATGCATCAAGTGGTAAGCTGTATGGCCTGCAACCAATTCAGGACAATATCGCTAATCAAACTGAAAACCATACTCGCTTTATCGTAGTCGCGCGTAAACCTGTTGAAGTATCGGCTCAAATCCCAGCTAAGACAACGCTAATCATGTCGACTTCTCAAGAAGCAGGCTCTCTAGTTGAAACGCTACTGATTCTACAACGCTACGGCATCAACATGACCAAACTTGAATCACGTCCAATTATGGGTAACCCGTGGGAAGAGATGTTTTATGTTGATCTTGAGGCTCACCTGGACTCTGAACCAATGCAGCAAGCGCTCAGTGAGTTGACCAAGATCACTAAGCATCTGAAAGTATTGGGGTGTTACCCAAGTGAAAATGTGAAGCCTACTCAAGTTAAATTGCAATAATTAGTCTACGTAGCTCAAAGAAATCCTATCTAATAGCTGACACCAATCACTAATATTCTTAGTATCTAACGTTTAGTTGCATATTAGTATTGGGTCAGCCACCTCAAGCTGACTCTACATATTCAGTCCTCGATTAAGGTAGCCCCAAGTCAGCATGAGAGCTTCGTTGTTATCCCTTGTTTATCTTATCCATAGTTCTGTTTTCGCTTCATCATTAAGCGTCTACATGTGGGAAGATACACTCTCGCCTAAAGTACGAGATAACTGGGAAGACCAATCCAATATTCCACTGATGCTCTCTCATTTTGATAATGATGATGAGCGCAGCTTGCTGATGATGAAAAGCATCCAACTGCCGTTTGATCTGGTAGTACTGGATAATGTTTCCGCACAAATTTACGGGCGCATAGGCGAGTTTGAAGACTTATCGCAACTCAAAGGCCGCTCCAATAACAATGAAATCTGGAACCAAGCTTGTGGTGCTTATGCCGTTCCTTATTTTTGGGGAACAGTTGGTATCACTTATCGCAAAGATCTGATCTACGCGCCACCAAATACCTGGCAGGAATTTGTAGCCCCACCACCAGAGTTGGTTGGCAAAATCGGCATGATCAATGATAGTACAGAAACATTTCTCCCCGTCCTATATAGCCTTGGACTGTCACCTATTACCTCTAGCCCTGATGAGTTACAAGCCGCCTACCCGAAACTCGTCGAGTTCAATGACACTGTTCACACCTACGAATATATTCTGAGTCATATTCGCAGCCAGTCTGATAAAGAATCCTTACAGATGGCATTAGCGTATAGCGGTGACCAGTACTCTTTAAACCGTTATCTGGGTGACGAAAAGTGGGGCTATACCATCCCTGAAGGTGAAATGTTCCTGTGGGTAGACTGTTTGGCCGTAAGTAGCCATTCAGACAATAAAGAGGCTGCAATAGAGTTTCTGCAGTACTTAATGCAACCAAGCGTAGCAGCGCAGAATGCTGTAGACATCAAAGCGGCAACCCCAAACAGTAAGGCAACTGGATTATTACCTGAGTGGTACCTTAATGATGCATCGCTATTTCCACCAGCCAGCCGGTTAGAGAATGCGGTTATAGATAGTGAACTCTCGGCAGAAAATATCAGCCTAAGGGCGAAAATTATTAATAGATTACTAAGACAACATGAAGCTAAACACTAGAGTCTTGTTACTCGTTGCGCCCGTCATCTTATTGAGTGCTGCTATCTCTAGCTACAGCATTTACGTGAATCAGAAGGACGCATTCATCAAACGCGAAAACAGTTACCTGCAATTTTCGATGGAGAAACTTGCCAGTCATTTTCGTCAGTCGATCTCATTAATTAACAGCTACTCGCTCACCTTAACCAAAAGTGACATCATTCGACACTACTTCGGCCAGCCCGATAATCCCTACCGCGAGATGAGAATGATAGAAAGCTTGCAGGAAACAATAGCAAGCCTGCAACCTAATCAAGAAGATGACATTGCGGTTGCTATCATAGACAGTCAAAAGCAAGTACGCTTTTACGCCGATAACCAGAGTGACCCTTTTGCCACACTCGATACCAATGTTTTAGATTTTGTAGAACACTTCTACCAGCGCACCGGACAAAACTCTCATACTGGCTTTGCTAAAGGTTATCAGGGGCAAAGCATCCTGATTCGCTATGACGTTCTTGACGCCCACACACTGGCTTCGCCGTTAAGCTATAACAGAGATCAGATCTTTTTTGTTGTTGTTTCCCTGTCTCTCAATAAGTTTGATCAGTTAAAAAGCAATCTCGAATACGACAACGATAGCAGTATTTTTTTCTCTTCAGAGCCAGTGATCAAATCTGGATTAACCCAGTCAATTGAACTGAAAACCGGCCTTTACGCTACTCTTGATCCTGCACAGTATCTGACAACGGAAAAGTTAGCCAAAGTAGAAAATCGTCTACTGCTGTCATTTGGCGCGTCTTCCGCTGCAACGGTACTGATCCTGCTATTTCTTCTTTATCGACATGTCATTAGTCCAATCACTCATCTGGACCGTCAACTACGTGAAGTCGAACTTCGTCAACGAGTGAACATAGAAAAGCTCGACAGTGATAATGAGATTGGCCGCTTGTCAGTACGTTTTTACGATATGTACAAAGAACTCAACTCTAGTTATCAAAAAACCAAAGCGATGGCAGAAAACGATCACTTAACTCAACTGGCAAACCGTTACCAGTTCCAGGTTTATGTCGAGAGGATTCTGGCGAATAAACAACGTCACACCCATGCCTGGATCCTGTATATCGATCTCGATAACTTCAAATACGTTAACGATAAATATGGTCATCACGTTGGCGATTCTTTACTGGTTAATTTTGCCGAACATATCCGCTCGCTAAGCCACAGCTATCAACATCGTTGTGGCATTGAATGTATGGCATCACGCCTTTCTGGTGATGAGTTCGCTATCTTTATCGCTGCAGGTCAGGCGGGAAACTATGCCGAAGAGATTGCACATCAAGTACTGGAACCCATTCAGAATCATACCGACCCCAGCTTAGGTAGCTTCCCAATTACGGCAAGTATCGGCATTGCTTCATATCCTGAAGACGGCAAGCTGCTCGCCAAGCTGCTTTCTAACGCCGATACAGCGATGTACCAAGCTAAACGAGCAGGCAAAAACCAAGTCGCACACTACTCGAAAGAACTGGATGAGATTGTTCAGCGCCGGACTCAAGTTGAGCGCGCACTGCGTAATGGCGATCTGGAAAATGAGTTCACTTTAATGTATCAGCCTTACTTTGATCGCACAGGCGAGAAGATTAAGGGGGTTGAAGCTCTGTTACGCTGGGATTCACCAAAACTTGGTAAAGTCCCCCCTACAGAATTTATCCCGATTTCAGAGCAAATTGGACTGTTCGGCACTATTGACCGTTGGGTGATCAAGCAAGCATTCAAAGACTTCGCTAAACTCCAGGCAAGTTTTGACGAACCGATTCAGTTATCAGTTAACCTTTCATCTGCTGAACTCGATTCACTTCAACTTGCCTACGATATTCAGGATTTGATGATTCAATATCCAGTACAGGCAAACTTGATCGACTTTGAAATAACCGAAACCTTTGCTTCTGACTCACAGAGCTACCGCTTGCTGTATGAGCTGGCTCAGATGGGCTTTAAGCTGACTATCGATGACTTCGGCTCTGGATATAGCTCTATAACTCAGCTTGTTGAATATCCGGTGCAAAAAATTAAGTTCGACCGGGAGTTTCTGGAAACCTTGATCAAAACTGATAACCATCAAGTGGTAAAACCGCTGGTTGATCTTTGTCATTCTCAATCTATGATGGTGACCGCTGAAGGCATTGAGTCCCCTGAGATGCACCGTTGGTTAGCAGACAATAAGTGTGACTTTATGCAGGGCTACTATCTATCTGCCCCGCTACCTTTGTCTCAGCTAAAGTTTGCCCAGAAACAACACAAAGGAAATTCGGATGTCGAAAAAGAAGGTGATTGTCGCTTCGCTTAATCCAGCCAAAATAACTGCGGTTCAAAGTGCCTTTGAAGCGACATTTCCACTGCAGGATTTTGAGTTTGTCGGAGTCAGTGTACCTAGTGAGGTCGCAGACCAGCCGATGAGCAATCAAGAGACTCATGATGGTGCACTTAATCGGGTGCGTAATGCCAAGCAACAATGTGAAGCAGACTACTACGTTGGATTAGAGGCAGGCATTGAGGCCGATGTGACCTTCGCATGGATGGTCGTTGAATCCGCCACTCATCGCGGCGAGTCTCGCTCTGCCAGCCTGATGCTACCACCAGTGGTGATTGAAAAACTCAAGCATGCTAACGAGCTTGGTGATGTGATGGATGAAGTATTTGCTACTGAGAATATTAAACAGAAAGGTGGCGCTATCAGCTTACTCACACACGATCTGCTTACTCGCAGCTCGGTATACCATCAAGCTTTGATTCTAGCTCTTATCCCTTTCGCTAACCCAGAGCATTTTCCTGCCAATATTT
>NZ_AEVS01000002.1 GCF_000189255.1 Vibrio brasiliensis LMG 20546
CTCTCTTGAGAATATGCGACACTAGCTCAGTTGGTAGAGCGCAACCTTGCCAAGGTTGAGGTCACGAGTTCGAACCTCGTGTGTCGCTCCAATTTAAAGCCTTCATCGTGCTTAACGATGATAAAGACGCAACACCCGCTCAGTTTGATTGAGCGCAACCTTACCAAGGTTGAGGTCACGCCTTTTTGTTTATGAATAGGGAACCTCGTGTGTCGCTCCAAATCTCCTTCAAGTGACAAGCTCATTTGAATAGACCAGACGGTCACCGCTCTTTAGCTAATGCTGCGAAGCATGAACCCCAAAACTGTAAAAAGTCCTCCTAGTATTAGGTGGGCGTTTTTATGTCTAAATTATAAATCTCAGCATAGATATGCTCAGGGAACTTCTATAGCAAACACACTGTGAGCTAGGCTTTCACGCATTAGTTAACAGAGTTATCCACAGAAGAGTTAATGTGGATAAGTTAGTGGGTAACCTGATTTTTCACTATGTATAAAGCTTGACTAAAACGATCTTTTGCTGTTTTTGAAATTATTTTCTTAAATAAAACTTAGCGTAAGTAATTGTTTTGTATCGAATTTGTTCGGTGTTGATGGGTTTTCTACACATCAAAAATCGATCATTAAGTCACTGTTTTTTGATCCTAGTCATTTCCACGCAATGTGATTAACTTCTTTACTTGTAGGAAATCAGGCATTCCTTCCTTGCTTTTTCCACATTTCGTTTTTTAGAGCTAAATCAAGTTCTGAACCTTCACGATCGGCAAGCATTATGCATCTCTAGGTAATCCCTTTTCGACAATTCTAATGAGCCGGTCTAGCTTTGTTGAAGACAAGGGCAGTTGCGCTTGTTGTTGAGACAATGCCCATTGGATATGTGTATCTAATACTTCACTCAAACCAGTGCGCTGTTGCAGGGCATCAATTATTTCCATCGAGTAAGGGGCATTGCCCATTGCGATAGAAAGGTTACGCATCCATTGAAGGTGTCCAATACGGCGGATAGCGGAGCCTTCCATATTTTTGAGAAAGGTTGCTTCATCCCATAGAAATAACTCTGTCAGATTGGCATTTTTTAGCGCCTCTCTGCGATGGAAATCTTCCTGCTTGGTTAACTCTGAAAAACGGTTCCACGGACATACTAACTGACAGTCATCACATCCGTAGATTCGGTTGCCCATTGCACGGCGAAACTCTTCAGGTATCACGCCATCAAATTCAATTGTCAGGTAGGAGATGCAGCGTCTGGCGTCAACAATACCTTCGTCAACAATGGCTTGTGTTGGGCAGGATGTAATACAGGCCTTACATTTACCGCATTGATCGACACTTGCTTCATCTACAGGCAATGGCAGGTCTATCAGTAATTCGCCAAGGAAAAACCAAGAACCACACTCTTTATCAAGGATTAGTGAGTGCTTACCAGTCCAGCCTAAGCCTGCCTTTTGAGCCAGAGGGCGCTCCAGAATTGGTGCTGAATCGACGAAAGGTCGGTGACCAAACTGGCCAACTTCCTGCTCTATTTTTTGACCCAGCTTTTTGAGCTGATTGCGAATCAGCTTATGGTAGTCTCGACCAAGGGCATAGCGACTGACATAGGCTTGTGTTGGATCGGACAAGTTAGCTGCAAACTGAGCTTCAGGAGGCAGATAGTCCATTCTGACGGAGATAACGCGAACCGTTCCAGGTAGAAGTTCGCTTGGACGTGCCCTCATCATACCGTGACGAGCCATCCAATCCATTTCACCATGATAACCAGCATCTAACCATTTTTGCAGCTCTGCTTCATGTTCAGACAGGTCTACATCGCAGATGCCGACTTTTTGAAAGCCAAGTTCTTGGCCCCAAATTTTGATCTTGTCTGCGAGCGCTTGGTAGTTCATGCTGGTTTGCTCCGAATAAAGGGGGCAGGATCTTAACGGATCTTATATTCAGGATCTAGCCAACAAAAATGGAAAAACGGCAAGAAAGCGCTGATTTTTCGTTTTACTTACACAACAACTCTTGTCTCTCAAATCCAACCCAGTTTACTATTCCTGTTATTTTAGATTTTATATAGTCACAGCGTAGAGATTGATCTTGATGACCACCAAACAATTTGCCCTTAAAGATGAACAGGCAACGATCCAGTTAGGAACCGCATTGGCACACTTGTGTTCACAGCAAACCACTATCTACCTACACGGTGATTTGGGGGCGGGTAAGACAACCTTTAGTCGTGGTTTTGTTCGTGCATTAGGTCATCAAGGTAACGTGAAGAGTCCAACTTATACCTTGGTTGAACCATACCAACTCGATCAGTGGCAAGTTTATCACTTCGATCTCTACCGTTTGGCCGATCCTGAAGAACTCGAGTTTATGGGGATCCGTGACTATTTCACGCCAGATGCTATATGCCTGGTCGAGTGGCCTGAAAAAGGTCAAGGCTTACTGCCTGACGCCGATCTCGACATTGATCTTCGCTATGATGGTGAGGCTCGAGTGGTTCAACTAACGGCAAATAATCCTTATGGAAGTCAATTATTAGAACAGTTGGAGTTATGTTGAAGAGTCTTTTATTAAGAGCTGTATTCTTTCCATTCTTTGTTGCTCTTACTCTTTTCTCCGGTTTTAGTTTCGCGAATGCCCTAGAGGGCATTCGTGTTTGGCCATCTCCGGACGAGACGCGAGTTGTTATTGATTTAAAGTCCGAAGCTGACTTTAGTTACTTTACGCTTTCCAGCCCAGAACGCTTAGTGGTCGATCTTAAACAGACCTCATTAAGTACTAAATTACCGATTTCTATCTCTGATAGTCCAGTTCTGAAAAAAATCCGTAAAAGTTCACCGCCATCTAAGGGGACTTATCGCTTAGTGTTTGAACTTAAGCGTAAGGTAACTCCTCAGTTGTTTAAGCTGGCACCAACGCCGGGTGGGCAGTATGGACACCGCTTGGTTATTGATATGCCGCATGGCAGTTCAAGCAAGTCAACGCCATCTGCAACTTCATCTGGCAGCACAACAACGGTGAGCAGAGATGCCTCACAATTGCACGGCACTGCTGATATTGTTGTCGCCATTGACGCTGGTCATGGTGGTGAAGACCCGGGTTCTATTGGACCAACCCGTAAATATGAGAAACACGCGACCCTCGCTGTGTCGAAGAAAATCGCTGCACAAATTAATGCGGTACCGGGTATGAAGGCGGTTCTGACTCGCGGTGGTGACTATTACGTTAACCTCAACAAGCGTTCTGAAATTGCGCGCAGGAACAAGGCTCACCTGCTGGTATCGATTCACGCTGATGCGTTCCACTCGCCTAAACCTCGCGGTGGTTCAGTGTTTGTGCTTAACACGCGCCGTGCTAACTCCGAAATTGCTCGTTGGGTAGAGAACCATGAGGAGCAATCGCAGCTCTTGGGTGGTGCCGGAGAAGTGTTAGCGAAAAACAATAACGATAAAAACGTGAGTCAAACGTTACTCGATTTGCAGTTTAGTCATTCTCAGAAGGAAGGCTTCAAAGTTGCAACTAAGATCCTTCGTGAGATGAGCAGTGCTGGTATCTACTTACATAAGAAAGAGCCAGTGAACGCCAGTCTGGCGGTACTTAAGTCGCCGGACATTCCATCAGTTCTGGTTGAAACTGGGTTTATCTCCAACCCAAGTGAAGAGAAGCTCCTTTTCCAACGTAGTCACCAAGATAAGCTCGCTCGTTCTTTAACTAAAGCGATTGTTCAGTATTTTGAAGCTAATCCGCCAGAAGGGACGCTGTTTGCCAATCGCGGCAAGAGTATCAAGCATAAAGTCGCGCGTGGTGAATCTCTGTCAGTTATCGCCAACAAATACGGAACTTCGACTAAAGCGATTATGCAGGCTAACAAGCTGAAGAGCAGTAGTCTGGCGATTGGTCAGATGTTGACGATTCCAGGTTCTAGTGGTGCGATAGCTGTACCGCAGATTAAGAACCCTGTTGAAACTAAAACACTCACTCACGTGGTTCAGCGTGGAGAGTACCTTGGCAAAATTGCCTCTAAGTACAAAGTGTCGGTTGCGGCGATTAAGCGTGAGAACAGCCTTAAGTCTGATACGCTCAAGCTGGGTCAGAAACTCAAGATTACGGTGAGTATGAAAGATCAGCCACTGCGTAAACACAAGGTAAAACGCGGTGAGTTCCTCGGTAAGATCGCCAGCAAATATGGTGTTAGCGTCTCGAGTATTCGTAAAGCGAACAACTTACGCTCTGATCAACTTGCTGTTGGGCAGGTACTTATCATTCCTCGCAACTAAACATTAAGTGGCCGATATGACGATAAAAATTCTTCCAGCTCGTTTAGCTAACCAAATAGCAGCTGGCGAGGTGGTAGAAAGGCCAGCTTCGGTTGTTAAGGAGCTGGTCGAGAACAGCTTAGATTCAGGCGCAACACGCATCGATATTGATATCGAAAAAGGTGGCGCTAAGCTGATTCGTGTCCGTGATAACGGTAAAGGCATTGTCAAAGATGAACTTGGCCTTGCATTAAGTCGCCATGCAACTTCAAAGATCCACACCCTTGATGATCTGGAAGCGATTATCAGTCTGGGCTTTCGTGGCGAAGCTCTGGCAAGTATCAGCTCAGTTGCGCGTTTGACAATGACCTCTCGTCCTGCGACTCAGGAGCAGGCTTGGTCGGCATACAGTGAGGGCAGAGATATGCAGGTTAAGCTGCAGCCTGCTGCTCATCCGATCGGTACCTCTGTCGAAGTGCTGGATCTGTTTTTTAATACGCCGGCCCGACGTAAATTTCTCCGGACTGAAAAAACAGAGTTTGCCCATATTGATGAGCTCCTCAAGCGTATCGCGTTAAGCCGCTTTGATGTCACTATCAACGTTAGACACAATGGTAAACTCGTTAAGCAGTATCGTGCGGCCAAGACCGAAGCTCAGGCTGAAAAGCGTATCGCAGCTGTTTGTGGTAATGCTTTTGTTCGCAATATGCTCAAGATAGAACTCGAGCATCAGGGTTTGAAGTTACATGGTTGGATCACGACTCCTGAAGGTGCCCGTCAGCAGAGTGATCTGCAGTATTGTTATGTCAATGGCCGTATGATGCGTGACAAGTTGATCAATCATGCGATTCGTCAGAGCTACGAAACCAGTTTGCGTCCGGATCAATTTGCAACTTACGTACTGTTTATAGAGCTCGATCCTCATCAGGTGGACGTTAATGTTCATCCTGCTAAACATGAAGTGCGTTTTCATCAGGCGCGTTTAGTCCATGACTTTATCTATCAGGCACTAAGTGATGCGTTGGCGCAAAGCGCTCATATCGATAAGCCTCAGCAGACAGCTTCAGCTTTTCATATTGAACAGCCGCAAGTTGAAGACTCTCATCAGGCGACCGAAGCCGTTGCTGAAGAGCCTCGGGTTTCTCGACAAGAGTATCAGGCGATTGAGTCTGTCCCTTCTTATCCGGGCAAAGCGGATTATCAAGCGAGTCGAGAGTCTTTACGTGAATCAAAACCTCGTCATGAATGGCAAGAGTCTCGTAGTGACTCTAAGCCAAGAGTCACCGAGCGTTACAGCGAGCCAGCCCCGAGTAAGCAAGAAGTTAAAGCGTATCAAGAGCTGCTAAAGACTCCAGAATTTGACTCAGCGCCTGTTGAGCAACAAGTAGCCAATGATACTCAGGCTGAACCAATGGTGAGTGAAAGGGTCGAAAGACTTGGAAAAGCGATTTGTGTTGTTCAGGGTCGCTATCTCGTAATGGGTGATAAAACGGGAACGCGCTTGGTTAACTTAGCTAAGGCTGAATGGTTGCGTATTAAAGGGCAGCTGGCAACACATCATGGTGCGCTGAAAAGTCAGCCCTTGTTGGTTCCACTATCACTGAAGTTGGATCCCGAACCGTTAGAGGTGGCAGAAAAACTAGAGCCAGTTTTGAAAATGTTTGGTATTGAGCTTAAATCTCGTGCTAACAAAGCGCTAATGGTGATGGGAGTGCCTCAACCATTAAGGCAACAAAACCTACAACAACTGGTGCCAGATCTGCTATCTTACGCGGCTTCGCATATGGCGACATCGAATTCACTGAGTGATCCTCAGCTCTCAACTTGGTTGAGTGATCGTATTACACAAGTGAAAAGCGACTACACTTTGTCGGAAGCGATTCAGATCATCGCTGATCTCGAGCAGCTATGGCAAGATCGACTCCCACTGGGCGATGCAACATTTGTCAGGCCCGTTGATTTTTCTGCAACGATTGCAGCATTTTAATTATGAATAACAGCGAATTACCTTTGGCTCTGTTTCTGATGGGGCCAACTGCATCAGGCAAGACCGACCTCGCAATACGTTTGCGACAAAAATTTCCAGTCGAGATCATTTCTGTTGATTCAGCATTGATCTACAAAGGTATGGATATTGGTACCGCCAAACCTGATGAAAACGAGCAGCAGCAAGCTCCACATCGTTTGATCGACATTTTAGACCCGAGTGAGTCCTATTCGGCGGCTGATTTTCGCCGTGATGCACTCAAAGAGATGAATGATATTGTTGAGCAAGGCAAGATCCCACTGTTAGTGGGCGGTACTATGCTGTACTACAAAGCATTACTGGAAGGTTTATCACCTCTTCCTGCTGCAAACCCTGAAATTCGACAGCAAATTGAGCAAGAAGCATTGACTCATGGCTGGGATAAGTTGCACTCTCAACTGAGAGAAATTGATCCTGTCTCAGCTGAGCGAATCCACCCGAATGATCCACAAAGGTTATCAAGGGCATTGGAAGTTTATCGAATTTCAGGTAAAACTCTTACTGAGTTAACTCAGACTAAAGGTGAAAGCCTGCCGTTTAGAGTTAAACAGTTTGCAATAGCTCCCAAGGAAAGGGCTGAACTCCATCGTCGAATAGAGCTTCGCTACGAGAAAATGATTGAAGCTGGGTTTGAAGAAGAGATGCGTGCACTTTATGCTCGTAAGGATCTTCATCCTGATCTTCCTTCGATTCGTTGCGTTGGTTACAGACAGATGTGGGACTATTTGGATGGGAATTGCACGTTAGATGAAGCCATATTTAAAGGCGTCTGTGCGACCCGCCAGTTGGCCAAGCGACAAATTACCTGGTTACGCAGCTGGGATAATTTAACTTGGTTAGATAGTGAAAACATTGAACAAGCGCTAGAAACTGTTTCAAATGCCATAGCATCTGAAGGTTTTAGCTGTGTATAATGTGATCGCTTTTGCGTGAATGTACCCTGTAAAGGATCTGTTACTTGAAATTTCGGTCTAAAGCCGTCATAACAGGTAGCGACAGGGTGTTATTTTATTCGTTTAGCTCAGAGCAAAGGCCGCATATTTTTCATGCAGCGCACCACTAGCTAAATAACTAAAACAAAATTACAAAATAAGGAAAATAAAAATGGCTAAGGGGCAATCTCTACAAGACCCATTCTTAAATGCATTACGTCGTGAACGTATTCCTGTATCAATCTACCTTGTAAACGGAATTAAACTACAAGGCCAGATCGAATCATTTGACCAATTTGTTATCTTGCTGAAAAACACAGTTAACCAGATGGTATACAAGCACGCAATTTCTACGGTAGTTCCTGCTCGTCCAGTGAGCCACCATAGCGGCGAGCGTCCACAAGGTGATCGTCAGCAAGACAAATCAGAAGATTAATTTTCTGAATTATCCAATTAGTTTTTAAGGAGTTGATTGCTTGTTTGACCGTTATGAAGCCGGTGAGCGAGCCGTACTTGTTCATATCAACTTCACGCAAGAAGGGGAGTGGGAAGATCTCAGCGAGTTTGAGATGCTGGTCTCTTCAGCTGGCGTATCTGCGTTACAAGTTGTAACTGGCAGTCGTCAGTCTCCACACCCTAAATACTACGTCGGAGAGGGTAAAGCCCAGGAAATTGCCCAAGCGGTGCAGCTTGCTGGTGCTGATATTGTGATTTTCAATCACGCCCTCTCTCCTGCCCAAGAACGTAATCTAGAAGCGTTGTGTAAATGTCGAGTTTTGGATCGTACAGGTTTGATCCTAGATATTTTTGCTCAACGTGCCCGTACCCACGAAGGTAAGCTGCAAGTTGAACTTGCACAGCTTCGCCATATTTCTACTCGATTAATTCGTGGTTGGACTCACCTGGAAAGACAAAAAGGTGGTATCGGCTTACGTGGACCAGGTGAAACTCAGCTAGAAACTGACCGACGTTTATTGCGTGTACGTATTAAGACAATACTGCGCCGTTTAGAGAAAGTCGCTAAACAGCGTGAACAAGGTCGCCGAGCTAGAAATCGAGCGGAGATCCCAACCGTCTCTTTGGTTGGATATACCAACGCAGGTAAATCTACCTTGTTTAACCGTATTACCGCAGCAGGTGTCTACGCGGCAGATCAATTATTTGCCACTCTTGACCCTACGCTACGTAAAATCGAGTTAAATGATGTTGGTCCTGCAATTTTGGCGGATACAGTAGGTTTTATTCGTCATCTTCCGCACGATCTTGTTGCTGCATTTAAAGCAACACTGCAAGAAACTCAAGAAGCTGACATTTTGTTACATGTTGTAGATGCCAGCGATGACCGTTTTCGTGAGAATATTCAGGCTGTTCATGAAGTACTAGAAGAAATCGATGCCCATGAGGTGCCATCTCTTCTTGTGATGAACAAGATTGATAATCTAGAAGACCAGAAACCAAGAATCGAACGGGATGAAGAGGGTGTTCCTCGTGCCGTTTGGGTTTCTGCAATGGAAGGCATAGGTACTGAACTGCTGTTTGAGGCGTTGAAAGAGCGTCTTGCTAGCCAGATGGTTGAGTATCAATTGCGAATCCCGCCACAACAACAAGGGCGAATTCGTAGTACATTCTTCCAAATGAAATGTATTCAACGAGAAGAATATGACCAGGAAGGTAACTTGTTGATCGATGTTCGCATGCAACAGGTAGATTGGTCTAGACTTGAAAAAAGAGAAGGGGCAGTTTTACGTGACTTTATAGTTACTTAAATGACTGCTACAGTATAACGTCATATCAAATGATGGAGCTTTCTAATGGCGTGGAATGAGCCTGGTAATAACAACGGCAACAATGGCCGCGATAATGACCCTTGGGGGAATAATAATCGTGGTAACAAAGGTGGCCGTGATCAAGGACCGCCAGACTTAGACGAAGTCTTTAATAAACTGAGTCAGAAACTGGGTGGAAAGTTTGGTGGTAAAGGTGGTAAAGGTTCGCCTATCGGTGGTGGCGGTGCACTAGGTTTTGGTGTCATTGCAGCGATCGCGATAGCAATTTGGTTCTTTGCTGGCTTTTACACCATTGGTGAAGCTGAGCGTGGTGTCGTGCTACGTCTAGGTAAGTATGACCGTGTGGTCGATCCAGGCTTGAACTGGCGTCCGCGCTTTATTGATGAGTATGAAGCGGTCAACGTACAGGCAATCCGTTCTTTACGTTCTTCTGGTCTAATGCTGACTAAAGATGAAAACGTTGTAACGGTTGCAATGGATGTTCAGTACCGTGTTGCTGACCCATACAAATACCTATACCGCGTGACTAACGCAGATGACAGCTTACGCCAAGCAACAGACTCTGCTCTTCGTGCAGTTGTGGGTGACTCACTGATGGATAGTATCCTGACAAGTGGTCGTCAACAGATTCGTCAAAGTACTCAAGAGACATTGAACGCGATTATCGACAGCTACGATATGGGTATCGTTCTTGTCGACGTTAACTTCCAGTCTGCACGTCCGCCAGAGCAAGTTAAAGATGCATTTGATGATGCAATCGCAGCTCGAGAAGATGAAGAACGTTTCGAACGTGAAGCAGAAGCTTACCGTAACGATATCTTGCCGAAAGCGACAGGTCGTGCTGAACGTCTGAAGAAAGAGGCACTAGGTTACTCTGAGCGTGTAACTAACGAAGCATTGGGTCAGGTTGCTCAGTTTGAAAAACTACTTCCTGAATACCAGGCTGCTCCAGAAGTAACTCGTAACCGTTTGTATCTAGATACGATGGAAGAAGTTTACAGCAGAACATCGAAGGTTCTGATCGATTCAGAATCAAGCGGCAACCTACTGTACTTGCCAATCGATAAGCTAGCTGGTGAAGGCAAAACTCAAACAAAACGTAGCACGAAGTCAACTTCAGCTTACGACCAGATTGAGCTTGAGTCTCAGCAAACTGATTCAACTTCAGACTCGCAATCTCGTTCAACTGGTTCACGTCAAGGGAGATATTAAGAATGCGTAAGTTAATGATCCCTGTATTAGTTGTAACAATTGCTCTACTGCTAATGTCAGTATTTGTTATCCAAGAGGGTGAGCGTGGTCTAGTTATTCGATTCGGTCGTGTACTAGATGACAACGGTGTATCGAAGATTTACGAACCTGGCCTTCACTTCAAGATGCCTCTGTTTGACCGCGTAAAAACGTTGGACGCTCGTATCCAAACTATGGATGGCCGTTCTGACCGTTTCGTAACGTCTGAGAAAAAAGACGTGATCATCGATACTTACGTGAAGTGGCGTATCGAAGACTTTGGTCGTTTCTACCTAACTACAGGTGGCGGTAACGTTCTGACTGCTGAAGCGCTACTTGAGCGTAAAGTGACAGACGTACTTCGTTCAGAAATCGGTGCTCGTGAGATCAAGCAGATTGTATCTGGTCCACGTAATACTGATGTTCTACCAGACAGCGTAGACAGCGAAGAAGTGACGACTGAGGCGGCTAAAGAAGCGTTAGAGATTGATGGTGAGCGTGACAAGATCATGGAGAACGTACTGGAAGGTACCCGTGAAAGCGCGCTAACTGACCTTGGTGTTGAGATCGTTGATTTCCGTATGAAGAAAATCAACCTTCCTGACAACATCAGTGACTCAATCTACAAGCGTATGCGTGCAGAGCGTGAGTCTGTTGCGCGTAAGCACCGTTCTCAAGGTCGTGAGCGAGCAGAAGTTATCCGTGCTCAAGCTGAACTTGAAGTCGCTACCGTACTTGCTGAAGCAGATAAAACTGCACGTGTAACACGCGGTGAAGCGGATGCGAAAGCAGCTAAGATTTACTCTGATGCTTACAACAAAGATCCTGAGTTCTTCAGCTTCATGCGTTCTCTGAAAGCGTACGAGAAATCGTTCAGCGAGAAGAGTGATATTCTGGTACTGGATCCGAATAGTGAATTCTTCCAATACATGAATAATGCAGCTGGCGTTCAGCCTAAGTAAGATTCAATAAGTAATAGAAAAGGCTCCGACTAGTGCGGAGCCTTTATTTTTGGTGAGGATAAAAATGTCGAATGCACTATGGCTAGCCTTAGGCTTAGTCTTAATTGTTGAAGGTTTAGGTCCACTACTGGCGCCGAAAGGGTGGCGCAATATGGTCGCTCAGTTAAGTCAGCAACCTGACGAACAACTGCGTCGAATTGGTGGCTGTCTGGTTGTAGCTGGCGCTGTGATTGCCTATGTCTTCGGTTAGACTATTCGAAAGCTTAATAATGAGGTGGAGGCGTCTCTTGTGAAGGATCCGCAAGGTTGGAAGAGTCCATATTCTTAACTTTTCCTACCACATACTTCATTTGGTCTTGCATCTTGGTGATCAGCAGTTGCTGCTGACTCAAGGCATCATTCAACTCTTCGATGGTTTGCTCTTGAAACGCCAACTGACACTCTAAGTCGTTTACGCGCTTTTCTAGCTGTTCAACCTGCTGCTCTGTCATCACTAATAATCCACATTCCAAGCTTGGGCAATACCAGCCGAGGTTCCCGAAATAACACGGTTCTGGCTGTCAAAGGCAGCATCATACACCACTGCGCGAGGAGGGCGAGTATCTTTTAACGGTTCCGCCTCAAATCCATCGACTCGTTTACCTGTCTCAGTATTCCATACCATGATTCGACTCGAAGGCGTGCCGGTAACAAGGTACTGACCGTCATCAGAAAAGCGCGCAGTTGAGAAGATAAGCTGGCGCGAGAAACTGCTTAATGATGACAGCTGATCACCGGTCTTAAGATCCCAGATAATCGCCTGATTACCTCCGTCTGAGGTGAAGGCATAATCACCATCCCTGTGCAGAGCGACACGATTAACTCGTTGCTCGTGTTCAAAGGTCTTGAGTATTTGTCCTGTTTGGGTATCCCACAGATAAGCTTTGTAGTCGTTTCCGCCAGATAAAGCGAAGCGTCCGTTTGGTGATAGAGCAACAGAATTGACTTTTTCGTTATGGGCGAGGAACTCTAAGCGGCGTCCGGTGACTAAGTTGACATAGATGGCTTTGCCATTTGATAGACCAAGCAGAACTTGGTCGCCGTTACTGGCGATGTCGATATCGCGAATCAGTCCATCAGAAATCGACCATAAGCCTTGTGCCTGGGTCCAGGCTAAGTCCCAAACTGCAAAGTTAATTTGTGTTGCGGTAACGGCAAAGCGTCCGTTGTCCGATATTCGGATACGAGAAACCGTACTCGATTGAGGATCTTGTGCACCCAAAGAGGCGAGTTGTTGGCTCTCGTAAAGATCCCAAAGTACCAGCTGGTGTTCTTTGGAATACAACAGAGCAAAACGAGCATCTCGACTTAGCGCAAAGCTGGTTGTGCCTTTTGGCTCAATCGTCCATCGCTGAGCGTCCTGGCTGGAGAAAAAGCAGCCATTTAACGCTGAAATGACAATGATGATGAATAGTGAGTTAAAAATAATACGCATTTGGTACCATTATTCACCTAGTCTAGGTTTAAATACGACACATATTGGTTATATTGGTACAACATGCTTATGTGCACCAGTGGAAATTCCATATTTGTGCACAAAGACAAATGGTTAGCCATTATTGGAGAAATTAATGAAATCGATTTTTAAAGTGTCACTGCTTGCTGCAACTGTTGCGCTAGCTGCTGGCTGTCAAAAAGAAGAAGCAAAAACAGAAGCAGCACCAGCAGTAGAGCAAGTGCAAGCTGAGACTGGTAAACAAGTACACTTCAAAACTGAAGATGATAAAGCTGCTTACGCAATCGGTGTTTCTTTTGCTAACTACTTGAGCACTAGCCTGGATAAGCCAAACGAAATTGGCATCACGCTAAACAAAGATCTTGTTCTGAAAGGTATCGAGCATGTATTTGCTGGTAACCCAGAATTAAACGAAGAAGAGACTCGTGCAGCTTTAGAAGCTCTGGATAAGCGTGTTGCTGAAACTATGCAAAAGCAAGCGGCAGAAAAAGCAGCAGCTGCTAAGAAAGAAGGCGACGATTTCCGCGCTGAATTCGAGAAGCAAGACGGTGTTGTGAAGACTGAATCTGGTCTGTTGTACCAAGTACTAACGCCAGCTGAAGGTGAGAAACCTGCAGATACAGACACTGTACAGGTACACTATAAAGGTACACTGATCGATGGCACTCAGTTTGATAGCTCTTACGATCGTGGTGAACCTGCAACTTTCCCACTTAACCGCGTAATTCCTGGTTGGACTGAAGGTGTTCAGCACATGGCAGTCGGTTCTAAATTCAAGTTCGTTATTCCACCAGAGCTAGCGTACGGTGAGCAAGATACACCGACGATTCCAGCAAACTCTACACTGGTATTCGAAGTTGAGTTACTAAAAATTGAAAACGGCGAAGAAGCTGCTCAATAATATTTAGATTACTCATATTAAAGGGCCTGACTAATGTCAGGCCTTTCTTATATCCAGCATTTGGATAATACTTCAGTCTAATTTTTCTTGTTCTAAATCACTAGATAGTCGCTTAGCTAGAGGCTCTCATCAAAATTTCTGATAAACTTACATCAATTTGTTGATTTATCGCTCTAAGGCTTAAAGAAGTGACAACTACAGAAACAGTAAACACGGATATGTTGCTCGAAATGGACTCTGTTAATGTGATGCCATTTAGCGAGCACGATAAAATCATTCTCAGATCTTATGAAGCTGTCGTTGATGGAATCGCGAGCCTGATTGGCCCGTTTTGTGAGATCGTTCTTCACTCTTTGGAAGATCTCAATACATCGGCGATCAAAATTGCCAATGGTGAGAACACTGGTCGTCAGGTTGGTTCCCCAATTACCGATTTAGCACTGAAGATGCTACGTGATATCGAAGGCTCAGAACGTAATTTTTCTCGTTCTTACTTCACACGTGCTAAAGGTGGTGTACTGATGAAGTCGATCACTGTAGCAATTCGTAACGGTGAAAACCGCGTTATTGGTCTGCTATGTGTCAACGTCAATCTGGATGCGCCTTTCTCGCAAGTGCTGCAATCATTTATGCCAACGGAAGAAGCGAAACAAGCGGCGTCATCCGTTAACTTTGCAAGTGATGTTGAAGAGCTGGTGGATCAGACGGTTGAGCGTACGATAGAAGAAATCAATGCCGACAAGTCTGTTTCGAACAACACCAAGAACCGTCAAATTGTCATGGAGCTGTTTGATAAGGGGATCTTTGACATCAAAGATGCGATTAACCGTGTAGCGGATCGCCTCAACATTTCTAAGCATACCGTTTACCTGTATATCCGTCAGCGCAAAACTGAGGATGATGAAAGGTGAGCGAGTTGACCTACACACTGGTCGTTAATGGTTCTGTTTATGGCAGTCAGTCTGCTCGCAGTGCCTATCAGTTTGCCCAAGCCGTCATCGAGCAGGGACACAAGCTAGTCAGTGTGTTCTTTTATCAGGATGGGGTGAACAATGGCAGTGCACTCACTGTGCCGGCGAATGACGAATTTGATTTAGTCAACGCGTGGCAGCTGCTGGCGAACGAGCATAATGTTCGTCTTGAAACTTGTGTTGCCGCCGCCTTACGTCGAGGTGTTGTGAGTCAGGATGAAGCTAACCAACATGGTTTAGCACAAAGCAATTTAGCGCAAGGCTTCCATCAGGCTGGATTAGGTAGTCTGGCTGAAGCCATGTTAGTTCAAGATAGAGTCGTGCAGTTTTGAGTCAGTTAACTTATCTATTCCGTAGTGCCCCCCATAGCAGCTCTGCTGGTCGGGAAGGCATTGATGCCTTGTTGGCTGCTTCAGCGTATTGTGAAGATATCAGTGTCGTATTTAGCGGTGATGGTGTTTATCAGTTGCTTCAAGGGCAACAGACTGACGCTATCCTGAGTAAAGACTATTCACCAATGCTTAAGCTTTTTGACCTTTACGATATTGAACAGGTCTATGTGTGTGAGGCGTCGCTGATCGAGCGCGGCTTGTTGCAAGCGGATTTAGTGATAGAAGCCCAAAAGCTGTCTCAAAGCGAATTGAGTGCGCAGCTGCATCAGGCGAGTAAGATTCTGACTTTTTAGATATTGGTACCACATGCTACATATTGTTAAAACAGTGCAGGCGATAGCAGAGGCTGTACAGGTCTATTCAAACAGCGATCAGTTGATTCTGATAGAAGAAGCTGTTTATGCAGCAAACCCTCAACATAAGGCTTACCCGTTAATTCAGGGGTTAAATATCGCTGTGCTGCAAGCCGATGTTGAAGCGAGAGGCGTAGCGAATCGTGTCAGCCCGTCAGCGGTGATAGTTGACTATAGCGGTTTTGTTAATTTGACCGCTCAGCAGCCTAAATCAATTACCTGGCAATAGCCGAATTTCCCCTAATCAAATGTGTCGTTCTATTTTTACGCTTAGCAGACAGAAGTTGAGCAAAAAAGATCCGTATATTCCTTGACACACCTCTCACTGCTGAATAGAATTTTGCGTCCCTAACTGCCACTAGTGGTTAGGGATAGATTTTTCACAAAGCTTACTTTCAAGTAAATCAGGAGCTAGTTAATGGCAACTATTAACCAGTTGGTACGTAAGCCTCGTGCAAAGCAAGTTGTTAAAAGCAACGTGCCTGCACTAGAAGCGTGCCCACAAAAACGTGGTGTATGTACTCGTGTTTACACTACTACACCTAAAAAACCTAACTCAGCACTTCGTAAAGTTTGTCGTGTACGTCTGACAAACGGTTTCGAAGTAACTTCGTACATCGGCGGTGAAGGTCACAACCTTCAAGAGCACTCAGTTGTTCTAATCCGTGGTGGTCGTGTTAAAGACCTTCCAGGTGTGCGTTACCACACTGTTCGCGGCGCACTAGACTGTGCTGGCGTAAATGACCGTAAACAAGGTCGTTCTAAGTACGGTGTGAAGCGTCCTAAGTCTTAATGGAATCCGTTAAGTAAGGCCAAACACTAAATTATTTTTAATTTTTTGAAAAAACTGAAAAGTTTTGGATAAAACCTGAAGAAGACAACGGAGAAAATCCATGCCACGTCGTCGCGTCATCGGTCAGCGTAAGATCCTTCCAGATCCAAAGTTCAAATCTGAACTGCTGGCAAAATTCGTTAACATCCTAATGGTTGACGGTAAGAAATCTACTGCAGAGAAAATTGTTTACACTGCACTAGATGCTATGGCTGAGAAATCTGGTAAAGATCACTTAGCTGTATTTGAAGAAGCTCTTGAAAATGTTCGCCCAGCGGTAGAGGTTAAATCTCGCCGTGTAGGTGGTTCAACTTACCAAGTTCCTGTAGAAGTACGTCCGGTTCGCCGTAACGCACTTGCTATGCGTTGGTTGGTTGAAGCTGCGCGTAAGCGTGGTGAAAAATCTATGGCTCAACGCCTAGCTGCTGAAATGCTAGACGCGTCTGAGAACAAAGGTACTGCGGTTAAGAAACGTGAAGACGTTCACCGCATGGCTGACGCAAACAAAGCGTTCGCACATTACCGTTGGTAATACCTTTCAGTGCCGCGGGAATCCCCGCGGCTCTACTCTAGTTCCTATGCGCAAGCTTAGGAACTATTGCTATATCTAGGGCAGGCAAAAACTGCGAAAAGCAGGCTAAAGTAACTAGAGATAGCAATAGTCCCTAATTCAAGAGGATTCAATCGTGGCTCGTAAAACACCTATTGAGCGCTACCGTAACATTGGTATCGTCGCTCACGTAGACGCAGGTAAAACAACCACAAGTGAACGTATTCTGTTCTACACTGGTCTTTCTCATAAAATCGGTGAAGTTCACGACGGCGCTGCTACCATGGACTGGATGGAGCAGGAGCAAGAGCGTGGTATCACAATCACCTCAGCTGCGACTACAACCTTCTGGCGTGGTATGGAAGCGCAATTCCAAGATCACCGCATCAACATTATCGATACCCCTGGACACGTTGATTTCACTATCGAAGTAGAGCGTTCACTACGCGTACTTGATGGTGCTGTTGTTGTGTTCTGTGGTTCATCTGGTGTTGAACCTCAATCTGAAACTGTATGGCGTCAGGCTGACAAGTACCACGTTCCACGTATGGTATTTGTTAACAAGATGGACCGTGCAGGTGCTGACTTCCTACGCGTTGTTGATCAAATCAAAAACCGTCTTGGTGCGAACCCGGTTCCTATCCAGCTAAACGTTGGTGCGGAAGAGGACTTCAAGGGCGTTATCGACCTGATCAAGATGAAAATGATCAACTGGAACGAAGCAGACCAAGGTACAACCTTCACTTACGAAGATATCCCAGCAGACATGCTAGAAATCGCAGAAGAGTGGCGCAACAACCTAGTTGAGTCAGCTGCAGAAGCGACTGAAGAGCTGATGGATAAGTACCTTGAAGAAGGCGAACTGACTGAAGCAGAGATCAAACAAGCTCTACGTACTCGTACACTAAACAACGAAATCGTACTAGCCACTTGTGGTAGTGCGTTCAAAAACAAAGGTGTTCAAGCGGTACTAGATGCAGTTGTTGAATACTTGCCATCACCAGTTGATGTTCCTGCGATTAAAGGTGTTGACGACAACGACAACGAAGTTGAACGTCACGCAGACGATAACGAACCGTTTGCAGCACTAGCATTTAAGATCGCAAC
Organism: Vibrio brasiliensis LMG 20546; assembly: GCF_000189255.1. GTDB lineage: Bacteria > Pseudomonadota > Gammaproteobacteria > Enterobacterales > Vibrionaceae > Vibrio > Vibrio brasiliensis. The sequence goes on from NZ_AEVS01000002.1 coordinate 17,782, forward strand.
TGACCCATTCGTAGGTACGCTAACCTTTATGCGTGTTTACTCAGGTGTCGTGAACTCTGGTGATGCAGTTTACAACTCTGTTAAGCAGAAGAAAGAACGTTTTGGTCGTATTGTTCAGATGCACTCAAACAAACGTGACGAAATTAAAGAAGTTCGCGCGGGTGATATCGCAGCTGCAATCGGTCTTAAAGACGTAACAACGGGTGATACGCTTTGTGATGCTAACCACAAGGTTATTCTAGAGCGTATGGAATTCCCTGATCCGGTTATTCAGATCGCAGTAGAGCCTCGCTCTGTTGCTGATCAAGAGAAAATGGCGATTGCTCTAGGTAAACTAGCAGCAGAAGACCCATCATTCCGCGTAGAAACGGACGACGAAACAGGTCAGACTCTGATCTCTGGTATGGGTGAGCTTCACCTGGATATCATCGTTGACCGTATGAAGCGTGAATTCAGCGTTGACTGTAATGTAGGTAAACCTCAGGTTGCTTACCGTGAAACTATCCGTGGTAAAGCGGAAGTTGAAGGTAAATTTGTACGTCAATCTGGTGGTCGTGGTCAGTACGGTCACGTATGGATCAAACTGGAGCCATCTGAACCTGGCGAAGGTTTTGTCTTTGTTGACGAAATTGTGGGTGGTGTTGTTCCTAAGGAATACATCAGCTCGGTATCGAAAGGTATCGAAGAGCAAATGAACAGTGGTGTTCTAGCGGGTTACCCTGTACTAGATATTAAAGCAACACTATTCGACGGTTCTTACCACGATGTTGACTCTAACGAGATGGCGTTTAAGATCGCCGGCTCGATGGCATTCAAGAAAGGTGCACTAGAAGCGCAACCAGTTCTTCTTGAGCCAATGATGAATGTTGAAGTAACCACTCCAGAAGATTGGATGGGTGATGTTGTTGGTGACCTTAACCGTCGCCGTGGCATGATCGAAGGTATGGACGAAGGCGTAGCGGGCATTAAGATCGTTCGCGCTCAAGTTCCTCTATCTGAGATGTTTGGCTACGCAACTGACCTACGCTCTGCAACTCAAGGCCGTGCGTCTTACTCTATGGAGTTTAACGAGTACGCTGAAGTACCGAAAAACTTTGCAGATAAAATCATTGCAGACCGTGGTTACTAATAAAACGTCTTGATCTGAAAAAAAGTCCGGCTTTTTTTAAAGATCAATGCGTCCAAATATTGCGCTGACTGACGTTGGCGCATAAAATAGCAATTTCTGGCGCGTCTCGATCAATTCGGATCGTGGCGAATCATAACTAGGAAGGAACACGATCGTGTCTAAAGAAAAATTTGAACGTACTAAACCGCACGTTAACGTTGGTACTATCGGCCACGTTGACCACGGTAAAACAACTCTAACTGCTGCAATCTGTACTACTCTAGCTAAAGT
>NZ_AEVS01000001.1 GCF_000189255.1 Vibrio brasiliensis LMG 20546
ACAAGAAATAACCACAACAAAATATTGTTTTAGTTGTTAATTGACATAAATCAATACTATCATAGAGGATATTCGCTATATAATACGTAGCTCAACAAAATTCGAAAGTTAACACCAATTAACCACTAAGTGGACTAGGAGATAGTAATGATCCAAGGTATTCAAATCACTAAAGCAGCAAACGACGATCTACTGAACTCAATCTGGCTACTAGATAGCGAGAAGAACGAAGCGCGTTGTGTTGCAGCGACTGCAGGTTTTGAAGCAGACCAAGTTGTAGCGATCAACGAACTAGGCGAGTACGAAAGCCGTGAAGTCGCTATCGAGACTGCACCTCGCATCGAAGGTGGTCAACACCTGAACGTTAACGTTCTTAAGCGTGAAACTCTAGAAGACGCTGTTGCAAACCCAGAGAAGTACCCTCAGCTAACTATCCGCGTTTCTGGCTACGCAGTTCGTTTCAACTCGCTAACGACTGAACAACAACGTGACGTAATCGCTCGTACTTTCACTGAGTCTCTATAATTCTCAGTTAGTTATTTGAAAAAGGCGCTCAATGAGCGCCTTTTTTTGTATTAGGTCTACCCTACTTTATCCCGTGTAAGGTACATTAATCTCACTCCCCCCTACACCGAGTTCATATCATGCTATTGGAAGGCATCGAAACCTTACTGGTTTTGAGTAAAGCAAAGACGATGAGTCGAACTGGCAGCTTACTCTATATAAGCCAGTCAGCGGTTAGCAAACGAATAGCTAATCTTGAGAGTAAACTTGGCAAGAAGTTAATCGTGCCAGATGGTCGAAATGTTCAGCTCACTCAGGATGCAATCAATCTTATTGACAGCATTGGCCCAGCTTTCAATGAGCTTCAGGGGTTAATAAATGAGCAGCAAACGATGGCGGATCAAAGCCTGTTGCGATTGGACTGTTCTGAAACCTTAGTCGCGGGTTATCTCTCTACAATTATCGGCCGCCATTTCCAGCAAGACCCGTACTTAACACTGACCACCAACCACACGCCAAGAATCGTAGAAAATGTCCAATCAGGTAAGGCACACATCGGTGTTTGTGCTGGTCACATGCCAAAACAGAGTCACCTGATGCAATTCCACTTACTGGATGAACCATTTTCGATTGTGTTTAGCCACAAGCTTGAGGCGCTGCCCAAAACGATCATCACCAATGATCTCAATAACCCTGCTAATAGCTATCAGCTTGAGATCTTAGCCAGGTTGAACATAACGCCCATCATGGAAATGGACTCCTACTCTGCTGCCGCTCAGTTAGCCATTGAAGGGATAGCGCCCGCCTTGGTGCCGATTTCCGTCATTAAGGCGATGAAGATTGATCCTGAGCACTGCTCGCACTTTGAGCAGCTCACACCTCTATACCGACCAATCCATATTTGCTGTCGAGCCTCTTCTTATCAGAACCCGAGAATCAAATCAGTGATAACAGCCATTGCTGATGCTGTTCCCAAAGCAGCTTCAATGCCATTAGCATAGACATGGTGATCACCAGAGGGCGAATCCATTTTTGCCCTTTAGTTACCACTACCTTAGCGCCTAGTTGAGCACCAATAAATCCTCCTATCGCCATCACTAAGCCCAGCTCCCAAACAGGTAAACCAGCCAGAATAAAAAACAGCAGTGCGGCAATATTAGAAGTGAAGTTAAGCACCTTGGTACGCGCGGTTGCATCCACCAGAGAGAAATGACCTAAAGCGACAAAGCAAACCGTAAAGATGGAGCCTGTTCCCGGCCCGAAAAAACCGTCATAAAAGCCCACACCACTACCAACACTGAAAGCAAACATGGCTTCAGAGATCTTCGCTTCACCAGAGTGCTGCCTAGTTTTAGGCATCAGAAGAAAGTAGAGAGAAATAGCGACCAGTAAAATCGGTATCAGACTCGTCAGTACACCCGCATCTATATACTGCACGGCCTCGGCACCAACCGCCGAACCAATAAACGTACAAACAATAGCAAGACGCATCTCTTTAATACTGACGATGCCGTTACGAACGAAATACCAACTGGCTGAAAAGCTGCCAAATGAGCTTTGCAGCTTATTGGTCGCAAGAGCATGGGTTGGGGGAACACCCGCGGCCAGAAGCGCTGGTAGAGTTAATAAGCCACCGCCACCAGCCATAGCATCAATAAAGCCTGCTGCCGTAGCAACAAAGAAAAGAATCGTCAGTATTTCGAGTGTGAGTTCCATTGCCTATCAATTGGTTATCTATATCTTCCACTCAAAATATCACTAAGTTAATAATTCTTTTAGAGAAAGATTCGACTTTAACTCATTCCCAATTTTCAATAATGAACAGACAAAAAAGCCCGCTCAAAAGAGCGGGCAATGAGGTTGTCATATAGGCTCCGTTGCGAGCCTATTGATTGTTATTACGCTTCGTTCTCTGCTACTTTAGCGTGTAGCTCCTGAACTGAAGTTACCGACGTTTTAGCGTCAGCAGTGTGAGCCATACATACCGCAAATGCAGCATTCAAGGTTGTTGTGTAGTTCACTTTCTCAGCCAGCGCACCACGACGTAGTACTTTTGAATCCTCAATCGCTTGACGACCAGCAGCCGTGTTTACGATGTAGGTGTACTCGTTGTTCTTGATACGGTCAAGAATGTGTGGACGGCCTTCATGTACCTTGTTCACTAGACGTGGGTTGATACCTGCTTCGCCTAGGATGACTGCTGTACCGTGCGTTGCATCCAGTTGGTAACCAAGCTTAGTTAGCTTAGATGCCAGGTCTACGACACGCTGCTTATCGCCTTCACGAACAGACAGTAGTGCACGACCACCTTCTGGGTACACTGCGCCACAACCTAATTCCGCTTTCGCGTAAGCTTCTGCGAACGTTGCACCGACACCCATTACCTCACCAGTAGAGCGCATTTCTGGGCCTAACAGTGGGTCAACACCCGGGAACTTGTTGAACGGAAGTACCACTTCTTTCACTGAGTAGTAAGGTGGGATGATTTCTTTAGTAAAGCCCTGAGACTCTAGAGATTGACCCGCCATCACACGTGCAGCGATTTTCGCTAGTGGTGCGCCAGTTGCTTTAGATACGAATGGTACTGTTCGAGCAGCACGCGGGTTTACTTCGATTAGGTAAACTTCGTTATCTTTGACAGCGAACTGAGTGTTCATCAGACCACGTACACCAAGTTCGAAAGCTAGCTTCTCAACTTGCTCACGCATCTTATCCTGGATTTCCTGACTTAGTGTGTAAGCAGGTAATGAACATGCTGAGTCACCTGAGTGAACACCCGCTTGCTCGATATGCTCCATGATACCGCCGATTACTACGCGCTCACCGTCACAGATAGCATCGATATCTACTTCAGTTGCGTCGTCTAGGAAACGGTCTAGAAGAACTGGGGATTCGTTCGATACGCTCACTGCTTCGTTAAAGTAGCGACGTAGGTCTTGCTCGTCGTAGACGATTTCCATTGCGCGACCACCAAGTACGTATGAAGGACGCACAACAAGTGGGAAGCCAATTTCTTTCGACTTTTCAACCGCTTGCTCAATAGTCGTTACTGTCGCGTTTTCTGGTTGTAGAAGACCAAGACGGTCAACTGCTGCCTGGAAGCGCTCACGGTCTTCTGCACGGTCAATCGCATCAGGGCTGGTACCAATGATTGGCACACCTGCTGCTTCTAGAGCTCGAGCCAGTTTAAGTGGAGTCTGACCACCGTACTGAACGATAACGCCTTTTGGCTTCTCAACACGGACGATTGAAAGAACATCTTCAAGAGTTACAGGTTCAAAGTACAGACGGTCTGAAGTGTCGTAGTCAGTAGAAACTGTCTCAGGGTTACAGTTAACCATGATTGTTTCGTAACCATCTTCACGCAGTGCTAGTGAAGCGTGTACACAACAGTAGTCAAATTCAATACCTTGGCCGATACGGTTTGGACCACCGCCAAGAACCATGATCTTATCTTTGTCTGTCGGCTGCGCTTCACACTCTTCATCGTAAGATGAGTACATGTAAGCGGTGTCAGAAGAGAACTCAGCCGCACAAGTATCAACGCGTTTGTATACTGGGTGGATATCGTACTGGTCACGCAGGCGACGAATTTCGTTTTCAGATACACCAAGAATTGAAGATAGACGAGCATCTGAGAAACCTTTACGTTTCATCTTACGTAGCACATCTTCAGTCAAGCCAGCAAAACCGCCTGCCTTAACTTGGTTTTCCAGATTAACCAGTTCTTCAATCTGAACCAGGAACCAACGGTCAATTGCCGTTAGATTGAATACGCCATCTACTGACATACCTGCACGGAATGCGTCTGCGATGTACCAGATACGCTCAGCGCCAGCTTCTTTGAGTTCATGACGAATTGTTGTTAGTGCATCAGGCGCATCCAGATCAACCATTTCGTCAAAACCGTTGGCACCAACTTCAAGGCCACGAAGTGCTTTTTGTAGAGATTCTTGTTGGTTACGACCAATAGCCATAACCTCACCCACTGACTTCATCTGAGTCGTCAGACGGTCGTTAGCACCAGCAAATTTCTCGAAGTTAAAGCGAGGAATCTTAGTCACTACGTAGTCGATTGTTGGTTCGAATGATGCCGGAGTCGCACCACCAGTGATGTCGTTTTGTAGCTCATCAAGAGTGAAGCCAACTGCCAGTTTCGCTGCAATCTTAGCGATTGGGAAACCTGTTGCTTTAGAAGCAAGAGCAGAAGAACGAGATACACGTGGGTTCATCTCGATGATAACCATACGGCCATCTTTCGGGTTAATACCAAACTGTACGTTTGAACCACCTGTCTCAACACCGATTTCGCGCAATACCGCTAGAGATGCGTTACGCATCAACTGGTATTCTTTATCAGTCAGAGTCTGTGCTGGTGCTACTGTAATTGAGTCACCAGTGTGGATGCCCATTGGGTCGAAGTTTTCGATAGAACATACGATGATACAGTTGTCCGCTTTGTCACGAACCACTTCCATCTCATACTCTTTCCAACCGATTAGTGATTCATCGATTAGAAGTTCGTTAGTTGGCGACAGGTCCAGACCACGACGACAAATCTCTTCGAACTCTTCTTTGTTATAAGCGATACCACCACCAGTACCACCCATAGTGAATGACGGACGGATGATACATGGGAAGCCAACCATATCGAGAACGCCATAAGCTTCTTCCATGCTCTTCGCTGTATCAGCACGAGGACACTCAAGGCCGATAGACTTCATCGCTTTATCGAAACGAGAACGGTCTTCTGCTTTGTCGATTGCGTCCGCTGTTGCACCAATCATTTCTACGCCGAACTCTGCAAGTACGCCGTGTTTCTCAAGGTCTAGTGCACAGTTAAGAGCAGTCTGACCACCCATTGTTGGTAGTACTGCATCTGGGCGCTCTTTCTCGATGATCTTACGAACAACTTCCCATTGGATTGGTTCGATGTAAGTTGCATCCGCCATGTCCGGGTCAGTCATGATGGTCGCAGGGTTAGAGTTAACAAGAATTACTCGGTAACCCTCTTCACGCAGTGCTTTACATGCTTGTGCACCAGAGTAGTCAAACTCACATGCCTGACCAATAACAATCGGGCCTGCACCTAGAATTAGAATACTTTTTAAGTCAGTACGTTTTGGCATTCTCTACTACTCCGAATTAAGCGCTGTGTTGTTTGATTAGTTCGATAAAGTGGTCAAATAGCGGAGCCGCGTCGTGTGGACCTGGGCTTGCTTCTGGGTGACCTTGGAAGCTAAATGCTGGCTTATCTGTGCGGTGGATACCTTGTAGAGAGCCATCAAATAGTGACACGTGAGTTGCACGTAGGTTCTCAGGCAGTGTCGCTTCATCAGCTGCGAAACCATGGTTCTGAGAAGTAATCATTACAACGTTGCGATCCAAGTCTTTAACCGGGTGGTTTGCACCGTGGTGACCAAACTTCATCTTCACTGTCTTAGCACCTGACGCCAGAGCCAGGATTTGGTGCCCCAGACAGATACCAAAGATTGGCAGGCCTTTCTCTAGGAATACTTTTGTTGCTTCAATTGCGTAAGTACATGGTTCTGGGTCACCAGGGCCATTCGATAGGAATACGCCATCTGGGTTTAGAGCCAATACTTCTTCTGCACTTGTTTCTGCAGGTACAACCGTTAGGCGGCAGCCTCGGTCAACAAGCATGCGCAGGATGTTACGTTTCGCTCCGAAGTCGTAGGCAACAACGTGATATGGCAACTCGCTGTCGTCTTGCGCTTCAGGAAGTCCACCCTCAAGCGTCCACGAACCTTGTTTCCATTGATACGCTTCTTTTGTTGTAACTTCTTTCGCAAGGTCCATACCTTTTAGGCCAGGGAATTCTTTCGCTTTAGCCAGAGCTAGAGCCTCGTCTAAGTTGTTACCTGCAACGATACAACCGTTCTGTGCACCTTTCTCACGCAGGATGCGCGTAAGTTTACGCGTATCGATATCAGCGATGCCGACGATATTTTGCGACTTAAGGTAATCAGAAAGAGTTTGTTCGTTACGGAAGTTAGAAGCGATAAGAGGAAGATCGCGAATCACAAGGCCTTGTGCGTGGATTGAAGAAGATTCTTCGTCTTCGGTATTAGTACCGGTATTGCCAATGTGAGGATAAGTAAGGGTGACGATCTGTTGTGAATAGGAAGGATCAGTGAGGATTTCTTGGTACCCCGTCATCGAGGTATTAAAAACAACTTCACCAACGGATGTACCATCTGCTCCAATGGAAACACCGCGGAACACTGTCCCATCTTCTAGGACTAACAGTGCTGATTTACTCAAGACAACCTCCAGAATAAAAATGCAAAAATAATAAATTTAACTGCAAATTTGCCTTCCATGGCGCAATAAAAAAGCGCGAATAGGTATTTTAGACAAATTGGCGGTATTTTAATTAGGCTTGAGCACAGTGTCAACATGAGGGTGAAAATAAATTTATAATTTATAGCAGTTAAAACCAAAAACAGTTTTAGACTGCCAAAAAAGCAAGTTTAGTTGCGATTGCCAAACCAGATTGACCCAGTTAGAAAATTCCCACTAATTGTAATGCTTTTCAGATCACACTTTTTTATTCACAATTTGCGCAAACGTTGCACAACAAAAGTTTAATGCGATTTATAAGCACTTCAAATAAAAAACACATCGTAACCACCATAAATAACACCAAACAATTGCATTTTAGCCACTACTGTTAAGGGTATAGTAAACGCTATTTTATCGCAGATATAAAAAACGCCGGGCAAGCCCAGCGCATAATTATTTATTCTTAGCTATATAAGTTGGCAAAGGTTAGCCAAATCAACACTCATTAGAGTTCATTGAGGCCAAGTACATCCGTCATGGTGTAAAATCCTGCTGGCTTTTCTTTTAGCCATACAGCTGCCTTTACAGCACCATTTGCGAAGGTCATTCTGTCAGTCGCTTTGTGGGTGATCTCCACACGTTCACCAATATCGGCAAACATAGCGGTATGCTCACCAATGATGTCACCCGCACGAATGGTCGCGAAACCAATTTCATCTTTAGTACGTTCACCCGTAATGCCTTCACGAGCATAAACCGCAACATCATTGAGCTTGTTGCCCATAGCGTCAGCAATCGCTTCGCCCATGCCGATAGCGGTACCAGACGGTGCATCAACCTTATGACGGTGGTGCGCTTCAACAATTTCGATATCGCAGTAGTCACCCATTACCTTCGCCGCTTTTTCCAACAGCTTGAATACCAGGTTAACGCCCACTGAGTAGTTTGGAGCCATGACAACAGGAACTTCTTTGGCGATGCTGTCGATCTGTGCACGCTCTTCATCCGAAAAGCCAGTCGTACCAATCACAATGCTTTTACCGTGCTGGCGGCATAACTCTAGGTTTGCCAGAGTACTAACAGGGGCTGTGAAATCGATGATTACATCGAACTGCTCGATATCTTTGGCAAGATCATCAGTGACAACAACGTCAAATTTACCTTCACCACATAACTCACCTAAATCTACACCGACAAGTGATGACTCCGGGCGCTCTGACCCAGCGGCGACGGATGCGTTCTCATTGTTGTACGTTGCTTTGACTAGGTTACGTCCCATACGGCCCGCTGCACCTGCAACTGCAATTCTTACCATTACGCTGTTCTCCATTCTTTCAAACCTGCGAATTCGCAGCTATTCCAATCTGTTTCAATAAACTATCAACATTCGCCATCAGTGGCTAGAGTCTAAGCAAACTCTTTTACTACTCGCTCTAAAATCGGCACGTTAGCTTCTGGGAAGGCATAGTCCGCAAGTTGCTTGATATCGACCCACTCACCTTGCTGACCCTCTTTACCATAAGGCTGGCCTTCAAACTGGGTCACTGTGATGAAATCAAACTTAAGCGCCTTATCTGAGTAATCAAACTCTAGATGTTCAAACAATTGCTGTTCGGTGGTGGTAATACCTATCTCTTCTTCTAACTCACGCACCATCGCCTGCTGGATAGTTTCACCTTGCTCCACTTTGCCACCAGGAAACTCCCAAAAGCCTCCTTTGTGTTTGTCATCGGGACGCTTAGTAATAAACACCTGAGACTTATCTTGATTGAAGATAATTCCTGCCACGATATGAATTCGTTTCATCAGACTTCCTATTTACTTTCCATTGTCATGCCCTGCATTGAGGCTGACTATTGCTGAGATAACCATTAGATACAAAAAGAGCCGCCTAAGCGACTCTTATTTAAACCTTGTTTGAGGCAAAGCTGTAATGGTTGAGAACAAGGAGGCGACGCGGAGTTTACGTGAGTAAATGAGCATCGCCGACACAGTTATCAGCCTTTACGGCAAAGCATCAACCGATTTTGCCGTGACACTGCTTATACTTTTTACCACTTCCGCATGGGCAAGGCTCGTTACGACCAACTTTACGCTCTTCACGTACCATTGGCTGATGCGCTTGTGACTCTTCTTCGCCATCCGCTAGTTGGTTTTCTGCAGATGCGTGTTGAGCTTGTGCACGACGTGCCGCTTCTTCTGCCTGAGCTCGACGTTGCTCTTCCATGCGCTCAACTTCTTCTTGCTGCTGAACACGTACTTTAGACAGAATTGTGATTACGTCAGACTTAAGTGCATCCAGAAGACCTTCGAATAGTTCAAACGATTCACGCTTGTACTCTTGTTTAGGGTTCTTCTGAGCGTAGCCACGCAGGTGGATACCTTGACGTAGGTGATCCATCGCTGCCAGATGCTCTTTCCACAGCGTATCAAGTGTTTGCAGCATGACAGATTTCTCGAAGTTACGTAGCACTTGCTCGCCAACCACTTCTTCTTTCTGTTTGTATACTGCTACTGCTGTATCAAGAATTTTCTCGCGTAGTGCTTCTTCGTATAGCTTGTCGTCTTCTTCAAGCCATTGCTTGATTGGTGCATCAAGATCGAAATCGTTCTTCAGACGCTCCTGAAGGCCTTCAACATCCCACATATCTTCCAGAGATTGTGGCGGAATGTACTCATCAATTGTTGCAGTAAGAACGTCAGCACGGTTTTGTTCGATCATTTCACTGATGTCTTCAACACTCATCAGTTCATCACGAAGTTCGTACACCACTTTACGCTGATCGTTTGCAACGTCATCGTACTCAAGTAGCTGCTTACGAATATCGAAGTTGCGACCTTCAACTTTACGCTGCGCTTTTTCAATTGAACGAGATAGCATCTTCGATTCAATTGCTTCGCCTTCATCCATACCGCTTTGAATCAAGCTAGCCATACGATCTGAAGTAAAGATACGTAGCAGAGAGTCTTCCATCGATAGGTAGAAGCGTGATGAACCTGCATCACCCTGACGACCTGAACGACCACGAAGCTGGTTATCGATACGACGAGATTCGTGACGCTCTGTACCGATAATGTGTAGACCACCTGCATCCAGAACTTGGTCATGAACCACTTTCCATTCAGCTTTGATCGCATTAATCTGCTCTTGTGAAGGGTTTTGTAGTGACTCCACTTTCGCTTGCCAGCTACCACCTAACACGATATCGGTACCACGACCGGCCATGTTGGTTGCGATGGTTACCGCACCTGGTGTACCCGCTTCAGCAACAATCTCTGCTTCACGCTCGTGGAACTTAGCGTTAAGTACGTTGTGCTTAATCTTAGCTTTCTTCAGTGCATTAGAAAGAAGTTCTGATTTCTCGATAGAAACCGTACCTACTAGCGAAGGCTGACCTTTTTCTACACGCTCTTTGATGTCTTCAATAATTGCGTTGAATTTTTCAACTTCAGTACGATAAACCACATCTGGCATATCGTTACGAATCATTGGTTTGTTGGTTGGAATAACCACAGTTTCCAAGCCGTAGATAGACTGGAACTCGAATGCTTCAGTATCTGCAGTACCTGTCATACCAGACAGTTTTTCGTACAGACGGAAGTAGTTCTGGAATGTGATAGATGCAAGAGTCTGGTTCTCGTTCTGAATCTTAACACCTTCTTTCGCTTCTACCGCTTGGTGAAGGCCTTCAGACCAACGACGACCAGGCATAGTACGACCGGTATGTTCATCAACGATAACCACTTCACCATCTTCGTTAACGATGTAGTCTACGTTCTTTTCGAACAATACGTGTGCACGAAGTGCTGCGTTAACGTGATGCAGCAGGCTGATGTTTGCTGGTGAGTACAGAGTATCACCCTCTTCCATCAGACCGTTTTTGATCATTAGCTCTTCCACAAACTCCTGACCAGTTTCGGTCAAGTGAACTTGCTTGGATTTCTCGTCAACTGTGTAGTGACCATCGCCACGGTACTCTTCTGAATCTTCTTGATCCTGCTTTTGCAGATGAGGGATCAGAGTGTTGATGCGAGTGTAGAGTTCAGAACTGTCTTCAGCAGGACCTGAAATGATAAGTGGAGTACGAGCTTCATCGATTAGGATCGAGTCAACTTCATCGACTACTGCGAAGAAACGCTCACGTTGAACACGGTCTTCAGCGCGGAATGCCATGTTGTCACGCAGGTAGTCAAAACCAAACTCGTTGTTTGTACCGTAAAGGATATCCGCTTTGTAAGCTTCTTTCTTCTCAGGTGGAGCCATATTAGGCACGTTAATGCCGACTGACATACCTAAGAATTCAAATAGTGGGCGGTTAGTCTCCGCGTCACGTTTTGCCAGGTAGTCGTTGACTGTAACGACGTGAACGCCTTTACCTGGTAGTGCATTCAGGTAAGCAGGTAAGGTTGCAGTTAGTGTTTTACCTTCACCAGTACGCATCTCTGCGATTTGGCCTGCGTTCAGAACCATACCACCGATTAGCTGAACGTCGAAATGGCGCATGCCGTAAACACGCTTAGATGCTTCACGCACTGTAGCAAATGCTTCAGGTAGTAGCTTATCTAAGGTTTCACCCTGTTCTAAACGCTGACGGAACTCGACAGTTTTCGCTTTTAGCTCTTCATCAGACAGAGCTTCAAATGTCGGTTCGTAATTATTAATCTCTTTTACAATTTTTCTCAGGCGGCGCAGTGTTCTGTCATTGCGACTGCCAATTACCTTTGTCAGTAGCTTAGTTATCATTTGCTATGAATCTCTCTTTATTTAGATCGGGCCCGATCTATTTCAATGCCTTCAGTCTCTAACAGTTTTTTACTAAGAATACTGAGATAAATCACGTAACTCAGATATTGAGATGAGAACGTTAGATTTCAAGGCTTATATCACTATAAGTGGCGCATAGTTTATGAAATTTTGCCCCTGACAACCAATAACAAGGTGATTTGTTTGAAGCATTCTTTATTTTTTGAGGTTATATGATGGAAGTTTATTCGGACCTAGCTCTATCTTCGTCCCAGCCCTTTGACTAAAATAGAGCTGTATATCGAACTTGAGGCTCATTATGAGAGACCATCGCCCTACGTTAGGCGACGAAATAATTGCCGAATCACGCCTTTCTCAGCTCCAACAGCATGCGAAAGAGATCATGATGATCAATAAAGAATTAAAGGCGATCTTACCCAGAGGTGCGGAAGATCATTGCCGGGTGGCAAATATTCGCGACAATCAATTGATCCTTGAGGTCGCAAGCGCAGCGATCAAAATGAAGATTGACTATGATCGTTTGCACATCCTTAACCAACTACGTGCTAAAGGCTTTGCTCGCCTTATTGGTGTCACTGTCCAGATAAACCCGGAACTCTATCGAAGTCGTGAAGAGAAAAAAGAGCTATCCAAGCCTCGCGACCCTATCTCTGAAACAGCCGCTCAGTATTTAGAAATGATTGCTAGTGGTGCCTCACCTAAAGTTAAGGCTCGTTTGGAGAGCTTAGCGAAACTTGCTAAGAAAGATTAATTTTATTGCAGACATAAAAAAAGCCAGACTAACGTCTGGCTTTTTTATCAAACTTTTTACGCTAGAACCATGTTAGGCTCAGCAAAAGCAACAGGTGATGTTGCCTCTTCTTCGAAGGTTACCCACTCCCAAGCTTCTTGATCTGCGAGAACAGAACGTAGAAGTTGGTTATTCAGACCGTGGCCTGATTTGAATGCACGGAACTCACCGATAATTGGATGGCCACACATGTACAGGTCACCAATCGCATCAAGCACTTTGTGCGTAACAAATTCGTTTTCGAAGCGCAGACCTTCTTCATTAAGAATACGGTACTCATCCAGTACGATAGCGTTATCAAAGCTACCACCTAATACTAGGTTCTGTGATTGAAGGTATTCAATGTCACGCATGAAACCAAACGTACGTGCACGTGAGATCTCTTTAACGAAACCTTGTGAAGAGAAGTCAAACAGCAGGTGCTGCTCGTCTGCATCAATCGCTGGGTGGTTGAATTCAATTTCAAAGTCCATGCGGAAACCATTGAAAGGAACAAACTCAGCCCACTTATCACCATCTTCAAAACGCACAGGTTTCTTGATACGGATAAAACGTTTAAGTGCATTTTGCTCTTCAACGCCAGCTTGTTGCAGTAAGAATACAAATGGGCTCGCACTACCGTCCATAATTGGAATCTCAGGAGCATCTACTTCAACAACAATGTTGTCGATGCCCATACCAGCAAGAGCCGCGTTTAGGTGCTCTACGGTAGAGATGCGTACGCCTTCGTCATTAACCAGTGCTGTACATAGCATGGTATCGCGAACTGATTCTGGATCCGCTGGAAAATCAACCGGTGGATTTACGTCGGTACGACGGTACACAATGCCTGTATTTGCAGCGGCTGGGCGAAGAGTAAGTGTCACTTTACGACCAGAGTGGAGACCCACACCAGTTGTTTTCACTATTTCTTTCAGAGTACGTTGTCTGATCATCTACTTTGCCTCAGTAAAAATGCTACAAATCACGGTCAATGGCGATATTGACCGTGCATGCTACCACAAAATTGAACAGTGTCAAATTGCGTTGTATTAGTCAGCTTGACGACGTAAGAAGGCCGGGATATCCAAATAGCCGCTTTCTTTATCCGCTTTCGGTGCTGCACTTTGTCCTGCACTCGAGCCAGATGGCGCTGAAGTCGTTGGCTGAGGAGTTACCTGTGGTTTTTCTTGCAAAGTTGGTGCCGCTTTTTCTTCCACTTTATTGACAGTCGGTTGTTGTGCCGGCGCCGTTTGTGGTTGAGTTTGTGGCTGAGCAACTGGCGCAACTTTCGCCTTGCCGCCCGCAACTAGCGTAATATCAGGTTTCTTCTCGTTGCCAATACCAGTAGCAACAACTGTTACGCGAATTTCATCTGCCATATCAGGGTCTAGTGACGTACCGATAACAACCGTAGCGTTATCTGATGCAAAAGCTTTCACTGTATTACCTACAGTTTCAAACTCGTCTAGACGCATATCTAGACCCGCAGTGATGTTAACAAGAACACCACGTGCGCCAGCTAGATCGATATCTTCAAGTAGCGGGCTTGAAATAGCCATTTCTGCCGCTTCTTCTGCACGATCTTCACCTTTTGCAACACCACTACCCATCATAGCGTGACCCATCTCAGACATAACTGTACGTACGTCTGCAAAGTCGACGTTAATCATGCCAGGACGAGTAATAAGCTCTGCAATACCCTGAACTGCATTCTTCAATACATCGTTCGCACTCGCAAAGGCTTCAAGTAGTGTAATACCGCGACCAAGCACTTTAAGAAGCTTTTCATTTGGAATCGTAATAAGTGAATCCACATGTTTAGAAAGCTCTTCAATGCCTTGCTCAGCAAAAGCTAAACGCTTTTTACCTTCAAAGCTAAATGGCTTAGTAACAACAGCAACAGTCAGAATGTTCAGCTCTCGAGCTACTTCTGCAATTACTGGGGCTGCACCTGTACCAGTACCACCACCCATACCAGCTGCGATAAATACCATATCGGCACCACTCAGCTCTTCTTTAATGCGATCGCGATCTTCGAGAGCTGCGTCACGGCCAACTTGTGGGTTCGCACCAGCACCAAGTCCTTTTGTGATATCACCACCAATTTGAATAACGCTATTCACGCTGGTTTTACGAAGTGCCTGAGCATCAGTATTAATACTAATAAACTCAACACCTTCGATGGATTCACGTACCATGTGTTCAACGGCGTTACCGCCACCGCCACCAACCCCAACGACTTTAATTACTGCATCGTCAGACATTTCCATCATCGGTTCAAACATGTGTTATCTCCGTTTTTCCTGCTGCTCAGGTTAAAACTCTTTTTGTATCCAATTACGCAAGCGACCAAATAAACCCGTTACTGAGGAACGAGAAGGCTCGTTGTACTCAGTATCATCATTTATTCCTGCATCTCTTGCATAATGAAGTAAACCAACTGCCGTAGAATGATACGGCTCTTTAACGTAATCAGTTAAGCCGCTGACCTCTAATGGTTTGCCGACTCTAACTTGGTTGCGGAATACACGCTCCGCACACTCTACCAAACCTTCAATTTGTGCCGCTCCTCCTGTGAGCACCACTCCTGCGGCGAGGTGATGTTTAATCCCTTCTTCACGCAGTTTTTCTTGTACGGTATCGATAGTTTGATTAACCAGTCCCATAAGTTCAGTATAACGAGGTTCAATCACTTCAGACAAAGTCTGTCGCTGCAAACTGCGTGATGGACGCCCGCCTACACTAGGAACGTTAACTGTATCATCCTTACTGACCAACTCACTTAGAGCACAGCCATATTTCACTTTAATTTCTTCAGCATCACTTACTGGAGTACCGAAGGCAAAAGCGATATCACTTGTCACTGCATTGCCGGCGTATGAGAATACTTCGGTGTGGCGCAACGCGCCGCCAGTCCAAATGGATACATCCATCGTACCAGCACCGATATCTACGACACAAACACCAAGCTCTCGTTCATCTTCAGTGATCACAGCATTACTTGCCGCTAACCCTGAGTAAACCAAGTGCTCAACTTTGAGCCCACAACGCTCAACTGCTTTTATGATATTTCTTGCCATATCATTGTGACAAGAGATCAGGTGCACGCTAACTTCCATGCGTACTCCTGATAAACCTAGCGGATTTTTTATCCCTTCTTGATAATCAATCGTAAATTCTTGAGGGATAACGTGCAGAATGCGCTGTTCGTCACCAATCTTAATCGATTTAGCGGTATGAATTGCACGATCCATATCTTCCTGAGAGACCTCTTCATCCGAAATGGTTCCCATGCCTTTCTCGATTCTGCTGGCAATATGACGTCCAGAAAGAGAGATAAACACATTGGTGATATCGCACTCTGCCATCAGCTCTGCTTGGTCGACAGCGCGCTGAACCGATTTTACAACCGACTCAAGGTCATTCACGCCACCTTTGTCCATCCCGCGGGAAGGACTGCT
The DNA here is from genome assembly GCF_000189255.1 of Vibrio brasiliensis LMG 20546. Classification (GTDB taxonomy): domain Bacteria; phylum Pseudomonadota; class Gammaproteobacteria; order Enterobacterales; family Vibrionaceae; genus Vibrio; species Vibrio brasiliensis. The sequence goes on from NZ_AEVS01000001.1 coordinate 15,809, forward strand.
GCCTGCGCCAATAATATTGATTTGACCATCAGGCAATACTTCACCCACGAGAGCCGATACGGTTGCAGTGCCTATATCAAGACCAACAATAATGCTGTCATCAGCGGTCTTAGTCATCTGTATTCTCTTGTTCTAACTCTTGTTCTGGGAACCATCCAATTGATGCTCCCGTATCATACCTGAGGTCGATATAGCTCACTCGTTGAGTGTCGCTACCCAAATTCTGATAAAGCGAAACAAAGCGCTCTATTCGTTCCTGCAGTGACTCTTTACCTAGCTCTAAGCGAATTCCATTATCGAGAATTATTTGCCAAGCACGGCGTTCATTGAGCACCAAGGAGGTAATCGTTAAGTTAAGTGATTCAAACTTAGGACTGATATCACGCCACACTTGAAGAACTTCTTCGCTGGTATCTTGAGGTCCGTATAGTTTTACTCGCTCTTCATCCAGTTTGCCGATATCACCGTCAAAAACCCGCCCCTCTTCATTGAGCAACGCGTTACCATTCCAGATAGCCTCGGCGTGAAACTCAGTAAGAAAGACTTTTACGGTATCAGGCCACTGTTTACGAATTGAGGCATGTGATACCCAGGGGATAGACTCTGCCATATCTTGTAGCACGTCAATATCCTGCGACATAAACGTTCCAACATGATCTAGCTGCGCGAACGCTCGCTGTACATCAGTCGCTGAAACGTAATGTAATTCACCCTGGAGTACGATTTTAGATAGCGGAAGACGCTGGTCATCCCACATCCAAGAGATCGTAGAGTAAAGGAGAGAGCCTATTAACACCAACACCACCAGCAAGAATGTGCCACCCAGAGCGTGTTCTTTAACTAGTGGTTTAGAGGTTAAACGACGGCCTTCATTAAAAGCACTTTTAATCAAAGTCCATAGTCCTTGCCAATTAGCTCGCTTATTTTCCCTATCTCATTTCGTATAATAGAGGCAAAAGCACTTACCTTAACCTTCGGATTATACTGGCGTCATAGAAAGTATCAAACACTGAAAGTAAGAAATCGCCACTTAAAACGTAATAAGTGACGCAATTAGCCAAAAATCAATGTTTCAATCAAGCTTGAGACATCTTATCGATATTTAACTCAAAAGCTTCGAGCTGTTTCGCTACCTTACCAACATCCCCTGCACCTTGGGTTAGTACTAAGTCACCATCTTGTAAAACATTAGCGAGAACTGAAGGTAAAGCCTTGCTATCAGGGACAAAAATCGGGTCAAGCTTGCCACGACTACGAATAGTCCTACAAAGAGCACGCCCATCAGCACCGGCAATAGGTTTCTCGCCCGCAGAGTAAACATCCAGCATGATCAATACATCAACCTGCTCAAGCACATTAGCAAAATCATCATACAGATCTCGCGTTCGGCTATAACGGTGTGGCTGGAAAATCATAACCAGACGCTTATCTTGCCATCCGTTACGCGCAGCCTGAATGGTCACATCAACTTCTGTAGGGTGATGTCCATAATCATCCACCAGCATTGCGTGGCCATTGCCAGTATCAAACTCGCCTAAGTGATCAAATCGGCGACCTGTACCCTGAGTTCCAGCCATCGCATTGAGGATTGCTTCATCGCTAATGTCATCTTCAGTCGCCACGGCAATCGCTGCTGAAGCATTAAGAGCATTATGTCGGCCTGGAATATTCAAAGTAATATCAAGGTCAGCTTTGCCCTGACGAATAACAGTAAACTTACCCTGCTGGCCTTCTTGGCGGTAGTTAGCAATACGAACATCAGCATCTTCAGAGAAACCGTAAGTAATCACCTGACGGCTGATACCTGGGATAAGTTCACGCACTACAGGATCATCAACACACACGATTGCCTGACCATAAAATGGCAGATTGTGTAGGAAGTCGATAAATGTCTGCTTGAGTGTTTCAAAATCGCCGCCATAGGTATCCATATGGTCAGCTTCGATATTGGTGACAATACTCACCATCGGCTGAAGATGAAGGAAAGAGGCATCGCTTTCGTCCGCTTCAGCAATCAGGATGCGGCTAGAACCAAGACGCGCATTGGTGCCAGCGCTCTTAACCAAACCACCATTTACAAAGGTAGGATCAAGACCTGCTTCAGAATAAATTTGAGTCACCAGTGCGGTGGTGGTGGTTTTACCATGCGTGCCAGCCACTGCAATACCGTGACGGAAACGCATCAGTTCAGCCAGCATCTCTGCACGGCGCACCACAGGGATACGAGCAGCTCGCGCTGCAATGATCTCTGGGTTTTCTTCGTTGATCGCTGTCGATACGACCACAACGCTCGCTTGCGAAACGTTCTCTTCAGCATGACCGATAAAGACGGTTGCACCTTTCTGCGTCAAACGTTCCGTGATTGGGTTTTCAGCGATATCTGAACCTGAAATCTGGTAGCCTTCGTTAAGCAGTACTTCAGCAATCCCGCTCATACCAGCACCACCAATGCCAATAAAGTGAATGCATTTAACACGGCGCATCTCTGGCACCATAGCTCGAATCTGAGCCAAATCTTGAGTATGTTTAATTGTCATTAATCTTTCTCGTTATTTCGTCAGTGCAATAATGGCGTCTGATACCACGCTGTCTGCATCTAACTTAGCAGCCTCTCTGGCCTTATTTGCCATTTCCAGCAGAGTTGCACGATCTAACTGTTGAATTTGTTTCGCTAGTTTCTCAGCCGTCAGCTCTGGCTGCTCAATCATTTTTGCTGCACCACACTCGACCAGATGGTCAGCGTTCAGTGCCTGCTGTCTGTCTTTGTGCATAAATGGGACGAAGATAGCCCCGACACCTGCCGCCGAAACTTCTGACACTGTTAAAGCACCAGAGCGACATACCAACAAGTCAGCCCATTGATAAGCATCAGCGACATCGTCAATAAACTCGACGGTCTCTGCATGAGTAACCTGATGCTGTGAGTACGCTTCAGCAACTTGTTGTTGGTTATTTTTTCCTGCTTGATGGCGGATCTGGTAGCCAGTACCTAGTTTAGCCATCACTTCAGGTAACGTACGGTTAAGGATTTGCGCGCCCTGACTGCCACCCATCACCAGAATGCGGATATCGCCATCGCGCTCAGCCATGCGAGTAACTGGCGGCTCAATTGCCACTACGTCTTCGCGAACAGGGTTGCCAACGACTGGCGCCGATGGGAAAGCTCCCGGGAATGCCTGGAAGACCTTGCGAGCAATTTTTGATAGCCACTGGTTAGTTAAACCTGCAACCGCATTTTGCTCATGTAGAACGACCGGAATCCCCAATGTCCATGCTGCAACACCACCAGGTCCACTTACATATCCCCCCATGCCTAATACAGCATCAGGTTTCCAGCGTTTCATATGCGCTCTGGCTTGAAAAATCGCATTGATAATCTGCAATGGTGCTTTAACCAGTCGGCCAACGCCTTGACCTCGTAGACCTTTTACCTTGATAAAATCGATTTCGATGCCGTGTTTTGGAACCAAGTCAGCTTCCATACGATCTGCAGTGCCTAACCAGCGAATTTCCCAACCTTGCTCCTGTAGCTTTTTAGCCACCGCAAGTCCCGGGAATACATGACCGCCCGTTCCGCCGGCCATAACCATTAATCTTTTATTCTGTTTCATCTGTCGTTAACTTTTGTTCTTCTGTCTCTGCACTGATAAGGCGGCATTCGTGGTCGATACGCAATAATATCGACACAGCGACGGACATTACAATCAAACTCGAACCACCATAACTTATCAGTGGTAAGGTCAAACCTTTAGTCGGAACCATACCTGCGGCGGCACCAACGTTAACCAAGGTTTGAAATGCAAACCAAATACCGATACCAAATGCAAGGTAACCACCAAATAACTGGTTGTTCTCGAAGGCTTTGCGGCCGATGTATATCGCTTTTAGTACCAGACTAAAAATGAGCATCAATACCAGAACCACCCCGACAAAGCCCAACTCTTCTGCGAGCACGGCGAAAACGAAGTCGGTATGAGCTTCTGGAAGGTATTCGAGTTTTTGAATCGAGTTTCCTAGCCCTTGACCAAACCACTCACCACGGCCAAATGCCATCAGTGACTGAGTTAACTGATAACCACTACCAAATGGGTCATCCCAAGGGTCCATAAAAGAGGTCACCCGGCGCATTCGGTAAGGTTCTATATAAATCAGGGTAGCAACCGCAACCAGACCGACCACCATTAAGGCTAAGAATTGGGTCAGCTTAGCACCAGCGATAAATAGCATCCCAAACAGGGTTACCAGCATCACGATTACAGTGCCTAAATCGGGTTGAAGTAACAGTAGGCTTGCCAATGTCGCAAAGACGATGATCGGTTTAATAAAACCGCCAAAGAAGCTAGAGCGTACCTCTTCACTTTTACGCACCAAGTACCCTGACATAAAAATGAACAACGAGAGTTTCGCCACTTCAGCTGGCTGGAGGTTGAATAACCCTAACGGGATCCATCGTGAAGCGCCATTAACGGATTTACCTGCTACAAGCACCACAATCAATAGGAATATGGATAAAAACAGCAACCACATACTGTAATCAAACCAACGTTTTAACGGGACTTGCAAAATGACAGCAGAGGTTGAGAGCGCCAACACCAGAAAAATCGCGTGGCGGAACATAAAGTGAAACGGCTGATCCGTTAATCGGGAACTAATAGGAAACGATGCCGAGGTCACCATCACTAAGCCAGTTAGCATCAAACCGAGAGAGATCCATACTAACTGTCGGTCATACAAAACTTCAGGAGACTCTGTGGTCACCCAACGTTTGATACTGCCAAAAACGTTTCGAATCTGCATAGTTCCCTGCGTAGTTTAAGCGTAAGCCTTTGCTAGCTCGGTGAAAGCATCACCACGAGCCATAAAATTACTGAACTGGTCAAAGCTAGCACAAGCAGGAGAAAGTAAAACCATGTCTCCAGCAGTCACCTTAGGAGAAAGCCACTGAATGATTTCTTCCATGCTACTGAATCGCTGTGCACTTGGGTGAAGTGACATAAACTGATCGCCATCTTCTCCAAAGCAGCATAACTGCAAATCTAACTTGTCTAGCACTGGTGCGAGTTGAGAAAAGTCAGCGCCTTTGCCCATTCCACCTACTAGTAAATACAGTGTGCCAGCTAACTCAAGTCCGGCTAGTGCAGCCATAGTGCTGGCTACATTTGTTGCCTTGGAATCATTGACCCATTTAATTCCACGATTATCAGCAACCACTTGGCACCTATGTGTCAAACCGTTGTAAGATTTAAGTGCATCAAGGCCTTTTTCGATATCAACACCCACTTGTGACAGCAATGCTAATACCACTAGAGCATTCGCAACGTTATGGCGTCCCACCAAAGAGAGCTCTGCGGCAGGAATAATTTGCTTGCCATTCATCGCCAGGTATTCGATACCATCGCAATCAATGACAGAAAACTGAGTTGAATCGGTCAGACTAAACTCTACCAAATGCTTGTTATTTTGATCTGGGTAAGTTTGCTTGTCTTCAGCATTAACGATGCATGACTGAGCATGGTCAAAGATTCGTAGCTTAGCCTGGCGGTAATCTTCCATTCCCTGATAGCGATCCATATGGTCTTCAGTCAGGTTGAGAAATGCCGCCGCTTTCGGCGCTAACGAAGAGGTGGTTTCCAGTTGAAAACTCGACAATTCCAAGACATAGAGATCGGCATCAAGAGTCAGAAGGTCTAACGCCGGAACGCCAATGTTGCCGCCGACACCAACCTTAAGCCCAGTAGCTTTTGCAACCTGACCGGTCCAATCGGTAACAGTACTCTTACCATTTGAGCCAGTAATCGCGATGACAGGCTTATCAACCTGCCAGGCAAACAGTTCAATATCACCAACAACCGGAATGTTAGCCGCTAGAACCTGTTGAATTTCAGGCGTTGCCAGCGCAATACCTGGGTTAGCGACGACCAAATCAGCGTCGAGTAACCAACTCAGATTCCAGCTGCCGGAGTGAAGCGCAATCCCCTGCGGAAGTTGTTCGCTACCCGGTGGATTTTCACGAGTATCAATAACTCGGATGTCGAGTTTCTTGTCTCGTGTAGCTAAGTGCTTAACGACAGAGAGCCCGGTAATACCGAGCCCTACGACAACTACTTTTTCAATACCTTGCCAACGATCCGTGGTCATGGTTTCAACTTCCTTAACGAACTTTTAGCGTTGCCAGACCAACAAGAACAAGAACGATAGAAATGATCCAAAAACGTACGATCACTCGTGGTTCTGGCCAGCCCTTTAACTCGTAATGATGGTGAATCGGAGCCATACGGAAGATGCGTTGGCCACGTAATTTATATGAACCAACCTGTAAGATTACCGATAGTGTCTCCATTACGAACACACCACCCATAATTACCAGTACAAACTCTTGGCGAACTAACACAGCGATAGTACCCAGTGCACCACCAAGCGCTAGTGAACCAACATCACCCATGAAAACTTGTGCTGGGTAGGTGTTAAACCATAAGAAGCCCAGTCCGGCACCGACAATCGCGGTACAAACCACTACCAGCTCAGAGGCTTGAGGAATGTATGGAATGTGGAGGTAGTTAGCGAAGTTAACGTTACCTGTCGCCCATGCAATCGCAGCAAAACCAGCAGAAACCAAAACGGTAGGCATGATAGCTAAACCATCAAGGCCATCAGTCAGGTTAACCGCATTACTGGTACCAACAATCACGAAGTAAGTCAGAACAATGTACATCAAGCCAAGTTGCGGCATGATCTCTTTGAAAAATGGAACAACGAGTTGCGTCGCAGCAGTGTCTTTACCGTGAGCATATAGAGCGAAAGCAACGACAAGCGCAATCGCAGACTGCCAGAAGTATTTCCAGCGAGCGATCAAGCCATCGGTATTCTTGCGTACCACTTTACGGTAATCATCAACAAAACCTACTGCACCGTAGCCAAGCAGTACCGCCAGAACGGCCCATACATAAGGATTAGATAGATCAGTCCAGAGCAAAACGGTTGTAACTATGGCTGTCAGGATCATTATCCCGCCCATAGTTGGTGTACCACGCTTGCTAAAGTGAGATTCAGGACCTTCATTACGAACAACCTGACCAATTTGCAGTAACTGCAAACGGCGGATCATAATTGGTCCCATCCACAATGAGATACCAAGAGCCGTTAAGACACTAACAATTGCGCGAAACGATAGGTATTCAAACAATCGGAAGAATGAAAAATATGGCTGTAGCAGCTCGGCGAGCCAAATAATCATGTATACATCTCCTTGACAGCAGTAGCGACTTTACTCATTCCAGCACTGTTTGCGCCTTTAACTAGCAGCGTCTGTTGCTCCTGGTGCTGTGCTAAATGCTGTTTAATATAATCAATCATGCTTTGGTGGCTACTAAAGTGAATACCACCACACTCATCGCTGATCGCTTTAGCATCAGCGCCATAAGTAAGCACATGTTCAAATTTGAATGGGGCAGCATGTTCTCCGACTTGACGGTGAAGTGCAAGACTTTCGTCGCCTAACTCAGCCATATTCCCCAAAATTAACCAACGAATTCCAGTGAAGCTCGCCAATAAATCAGCAGCTGCTTTCATAGCAGGCACACTGGCATTATAACTATCGTCAATAAGCTTAATCGTGTCGTTGAGCTCTATCACCTCAACGCGACCTTTTACCTTACTCAACTGAGCTAATCCTGACTGCACCATTTCAAGGTTTGCGCCCAGTTCTAGCGCTAACGCCGTCGCCGCCAGAGCATTGGCTACATTATGCTGACCGACAATGCCTAACTTGATGGCGACATCCCCGACTGGTGAAACCAGAGTAAACTCAGCCTCGCCGCTGCTGTTAAGGCTAATATCTTTAGCGAAAAAGTCTGCATCAGAGTCCATGACCGAGAACCTTTTTACCAGCTTATCAGCCAGAACCGAGTGCCAATATTCTCCGCCATTGCTATCGAGATTTATAATCGCCACTGAGCCAGGCTTTAATCCCTGATAGATTTCACCTTTGGCCTGCTTAACACCATCCAGAGAACCAAAACCTTCCAGATGGGCAGCAGCAACGTTGTTGACTAATGCAACATCTGCCTTGACCAGATTGGTGGTATAAGCAATCTCTCCAATATGGTTGGCGCCCATCTCAATCACCGCATAGTCATCTTCAGGTGTCGAACGTAAAAGAGTCAGAGGTACACCGATATCGTTGTTAAAGTTACCAGCGGTGAACAGAACACGACCTTTCTGTTCCATGATGCTAGCGACCATCTCTTTGACCGTAGTTTTGCCGGCACTACCAGTAATGGCAACGGTTGGTGTCTGGCAGGATTGATGAACTAATGCACCTAGCTGGCCTAAAGCGAGTTTGGTATCTTTAACCAACAACTGCGGTACGTCACTCTCAACAATACGACTGACCAATAGCGCACCAGCGCCTGACTCTACCGCTTGAGCAGCAAAGTCGTGAGCATCAAAACGTTCGCCCACCAGCGCAACAAACAGCGCACCAGCGTCAATTGCTCGTGTATCTGTTGAGACTGATTCAATCGCCCTGTCATTACCAACCAACTCAGCGTCTAAGGCATCAGCAATTTGGCTTAACATCATAGTAATCATAACGATGACTCCAGCAGTTGTTGCGCAGACTCTCTGTCTGAGTAATGAATCGTTTTATCAGCCATGACTTGATAATCTTCATGCCCCTTACCCGCAAGTAAGATAATGTCCTGCTCGCCACTATGAGCAAGTGCGTACTTTAAAGCGTCAAATCGATTGTGCTCAACGATAGCCAGTTCTGGCTCGTTCATCCCTTTAAGCATGTCCTCAACAATCGCTGCCGGAGACTCACTACGAGGGTTGTCGTCGGTCAGGATCACTTTGTCCGCCAGCTCTTCACCGATAGCAGCCATCATTGGGCGTTTACCTGTATCGCGGTCACCACCGCAACCAAAAATACCCCATAACTTGCCATGACAGTGAACTCGTAGTGCCTTAAGTGCTTTCTCCAGTGCATCCGGAGTATGCGCGTAGTCGACAACAACTTTGGCTTTGTCACTGGCGGTAAACAGCTCCATACGACCAAGTACAGGCTTTAACGAGCTCGCAGTATCAAGTAGCTGCTGCTTATCAACACCGAGAGCCAGAAGCGCTGTCAACGCAAGCAATACGTTGCTGGCATTGAACTCACCGATCAAGGCAATGGTAAATTCACCGCGGCCAAACAGACCATCAATCACTAACGAAATACCCGCTTCACTGTAACTGACACTTTCAGCCCAGACTGCACGAGGGTGGTCAGTCGGATTAAGTGAAACTGCGATAGCAGAATCTAAGCGTTTAACCCAGCTCGCACCCACTTGATCATCAATATTGATCACAGCGGTTTTGCATGTGTGCTGGTCAAACAGAGAAAACTTAGCTTCGGCATACTCTTCCATGGTGCCATGGTAATCGAGATGGTCACGACTTAAGTTAGAGAAAACACCAACTTCAAAAGGTAAGGTTTTTACGCGCCCCTGAACCAGGCCGTGTGATGACACTTCCAGTGCAGTATATTGCGCCCCCTGCTGTTGTAACTGATGCAGGGTTTGCTGAATTTCTATCGCGTTACCAGTGGTGTTGGCAGCGGGTTGAAGGTCGGCAAGGAAGCCATTACCTGTTGTACCCATCACTGCCGCTTTGTGACCGATAAGGTCAAGCCACTGAGCCATAATTTGGGTGATCGTGGTTTTGCCGTTAGTGCCTGTGACACCAATAAGTTTATTGTCGCTTAATGGGTAAAGCAGGCTAGCAAGAGCGGAAAGGTGTTGAGCAAGTTGGTCCAGATAAACGATGCTGACGCCAGATGAACGCTCAACCTTACCGTGAGGATGTAGCTCGCACGCTTCTGCAATAATGGCATTGGCTCCAAGTTCAATCGCAGAATTGATAAAACGGCGGCCATCGACAGCGTGACCTTTGATGGCAACGAACGTCGTGCCTTGAGTAACTTTGCGGCTATCGAGCTCTAGTCGTTCAACAACAACATTGGCACTCTCATCAGTAGAAATATCCAACCACGGGGCCAGCAAGGTGGCTAAGGTTAGTTCCTTGGACATATCAAACTCACTTAATCTTGTTTAAATCTGTTTTCATCAGGCGCTACGTTCAGTATCTGCAGCGTACCTTTTAAAATTTCGGCAAACACAGGGCCAGCTACAGAACCACCGTAGTAGTTATCACCCTGTGGCTCGTTGACAACAACAACCAGTGCAACCCTCGGGTCGCAGGCTGGCGCAACACCAGCAGTGTAAGCAAAGTATTCGTCACCGTAACCGCCCGCAATGGCCTTACGTGAAGTACCCGTTTTAGCCGCAACGCGATAGCCAGGTACTGCGGCTTTAGTTGCCGTACCGCCCGGTTGAGTTACGGTTTCAAGCATCGCCAATACCTTACGAGCATTTTCCCGATCAATAACTTGCTTGGCTAAATTCTGCTGGTTGTTCTCAATAATATGAATTGGCTGATACTCACCCAGGTTACCTAAGGTGGCGTAGGCGTGAGCCAGTTGAAGAGGTGTGATAGTCAGGCCATAACCAAATGACAGGGTGGCGATTTCAAACTTCGACCAGCGACGACGGTTAGGAAAAATACCCTGAGTTTCTCCCACTAAGTTAAGACCAGAAACTTCACCAAAACCGACCGAGCTATACATACCCAACAAGGCTTCCAGCGGCATTTCTAATGCCAGCTTAGCGACACCAATGTTACTCGACTTTTTAAGAATGGTCGTTAAGTCAGCTTTGCCTACTTTGGAGGTATCTCGTACACGACTGCCGCCGATTTGCATGATACCGTTACCAGTATCAATCACGGTACTGTCGTCAGCGACGCCATTTTCCAGAGCAGCAAGAACAACAAATGGCTTGACCGTAGAGCCGGGCTCAAACGCATCGGTAATCACTCGGTTACGCATTTTGGCAGACTGAAGATCTGAACGGTTATTCGGGTTGTACGACGGAGCATTGACCATAGCAAGCACGGCGCCAGTTTTCACATCGAGAATAACGGCAGAACCTGATGTGGCTCGGTAGTCAGCAACCGCTTGTTTAATTGCGCGGTAAGCAATCGCCTGGATTCGCTGATCAATTGTCAGCTCCAGAGGTTTACCCTCTTCACGCTCTTCCAGTGAGATGTTTTCCACCACGCGACCATAACGGTCTTTGCGAATAATACGTTTACCAGCTTCGCCCGTTAGCCATTTATCATAACTACGTTCTACGCCTTCAAGACCATGACCATCAATACCCGTCACACCAACTAAGTGAGCACTTACCTCACCAGCTGGATAGTAACGTCTTGATTCAGCTTTAAGACCCACGCCGGATAGTTTCAACTCACGGATGTAATGCGCCATAGCCGGGCTGACCTGACGCTGCAGGTAGATAAAGCGACGGTTCTTATTGTTGTTGATCTTATCGATCAAGCCCTGACGCTTCAGGCCCAGTACATCCGCTAACGCATACCAGCGGTTAATATCTTCTAATCCACCATCTTTAAAGATGGTCACAGGATCAGCCCATACCGCTTCTACCGGGACACTGACAGCTAACGGCTCACCGTTGCGGTCTGAGATAATACCGCGGGCAGAGTGAAGGGTTTTGGCGCGAATAGAACGCAAGTCACCTTGTTTGATAAGGTTATCGGGTTCGACGATTTGGATATAGGCAATACGACTCGCCAATGCAGCGAAGGCACAAAAAACAAAGAATAACACCACATAGAAGCGCCAACGGATTAAGTTGGTTGGCTGCGGCTCGGCTTTAGGCTCAGCGTTGTTTTCTTTTTTGCTCATGGGAGGTTAATAATAACTTCTTTATCGGAATCCGGACGCTTCATTTCCAGCTCATGTTTAGCCACGGCTTGGACTCGGCTATGTTCTGCTAAAGCGGTCTCTTCGAGTATCAGGTTGCGCCACTCGTTATCAAGCCTTTCACGTTCAACTAAAGCCTGATCTTTTTCTGTAATCGCTTGGCGCGTGTGGTGTGTAGTAAAAACAACGCCCATCGCACTGGCAAAAATCAGCAATAAGCAGATAAGTGGCACTCGACCAACACTCAGAAGATCGAGTGCAATCAATTTAGCTAGATTGGGCGTTGACTTACTCATTGTTCGTTATAGCTTTTCCGCGATACGCAGTACTGAACTACGTGAACGAGCATTGTGCTCAACTTCTTGCTTCGAAGGCTTAATCGCTTTACCAACTGGTTTTAGATCAGCACTACCTAGCGCTTTGATCTGCTCTTCAGTCATAGGAATGCCATGAGGAACTTCAGGTCCTTTGCTCTCTTTGCGAATAAAGCGTTTAACCATACGGTCTTCAAGTGAGTGGAAGCTGATCACTGACAGGCGGCCTTGTGGGGCCAGAATACTTGCAGCGCCTTTAAGAGCGGTATCAATCTCTTCTAGTTCACTATTGATGTAAATACGGAAAGCCTGGAAAGCACGAGTTGCAGGATGCTTTTTCTCTTTAAAGCTCTTTGGTGCCGCATCAGAAATCAGCTTAGCTAACTGACTGGTGCGCGTCAGAGGCTCGTTCTCTTCGTTCTCACGGTAAGCAACGATCGCTTTAGCAATTCGACGCACATGTTTATCTTCACCAAACTCGCGGATAACCCAAGTGATGTCATCCAGATCGGCTTCCATTAACCATTGTGAAACCGGAATGCCTGACGTTGGGTCCATACGCATATCAAGCGGACCATCTTTCATAAAGCTAAAGCCACGTTCAGCGTCATCAAGTTGTGGTGATGAAACACCAAGATCCAACAGCACACCATCCACTTTGCCGACTAAGTCATAGTCAGCTGCATACTCAGCCATACCAGAGAAAGGACCATGAATGATGGTGAAACGTGGATCATCAATTTTTTGCGCTTCAGCGATTGCCTGCGGGTCGCGATCGATACTGTACAGACGACCGTTTTCGTCAAGCTTAGATAGTATCGTACGGCTATGACCGCCACGACCGAATGTACCGTCGATGTAGATACCATCTGGCTTGATTGCTAAGCCATCGATCGATTCATGAAGGAGTACGGATATGTGTTTAAATGCTTCGGTCATAGTTATCTCATGTGGCTGTCGCATTGACGATTTCAGATTCTCCAGTGTACTTATTTAGAGGCTTATCGCCACTATTGTCACGTGAGAACTCGTGATTTAGCGCCAAGTTTAATGGTTAGGAAACAATTTTGGTCAATTAAAAGCAAAAAACCCATCATAACAACAAAGTTACGATGGGTCTCGAATAGGTGGAGCCGACACATAAGCCGGGTTCTGTTCCGCTTGCGCGGCGGTAGCCATTCGTCTAGGCCAGCAATCGCTCACTGGCTCGAGCAACCTACCCGCCTCCTTACGCGAGCAACGCAATGTGGAGGCCTATTTGGTCTTGCTTCAGGTGGAGTTTACCCTGCTACGAACTATTACTAGTCGTCCGGTGCGCTCTTACCGCACCCTTTCACCCTTACCTGTGCCCTAAGGCCATCGGCGGTCTTCTCTCTGCTGCACTTGTCGTAGGCTTGCGCCCCCCAGGCGTTACCTGGCACCTTGCTCTATGAAGCCCGGACTTTCCTCCCCTTTGTCAGTCTCCCGAAGGACGTCAACGTCAGTCTCCCAAAGGGACCTCAACGTCAGTCTCCCGAAGGACATCAACAAAGCAGCGACTACCCAGTCAGCTCCGAGGGCGGATTGTATAGAGTTCGGAGGGAAGTGTCTAGCGAGATCACAGATATGATGCAAACGAGGGGTTAAGTGGTCAAGGATTCGACAGAACGCTTCGAGAATCGAGAAGTAGAATGCTAGGGCTGAACCAGCTTCTTCTCGATTCTCTACTCTAAATTCTCGATTCTTAACTCAGGTTCTCCAATCCCCACTTATACAACGCATTCTTCTTCAGGTTGTATATCTCCGCAGCCATTGCCGCCGCTTTCTTCAGCGGTAGCTCTTTAGTCAGGATAGCAAGAGTACGAGTCGCTTCATCTGGTAAGGTATCTTCTGCCGTTGTACGGTAGCCGTGAATCAAGAGCGCCATTTCACCACGCTGTTGGTTCTCGTCCGCTTTAACCCATTCGATCAGCTCGCCTAGCGGCATACCTTGAATAGTTTCGAAAGTCTTGGTCAGCTCACGTGCCAGTACCACCTCACGGTCAGGGCCAAGAATCTCAAGCATATCGGCTAGTGAATCCAGAATACGGTGTGGCGACTCATAGAAAACACAGGTACGTTCTGCTTTAGCGATTTCCAGAAACTTATCTTTACGCCCCTTACTCTTTGCCGGTAAGAAACCTTCAAAGCTGAATCGATCAGACGGAAGACCTGATGCACTTAACGCAGTGATCACCGCGCACGCCCCTGGCAGTGGAACAACTTTAACGCCCGCCTGACGACACTGAGTCACAAGATGGTATCCTGGATCACTTATTAATGGGGTACCTGCATCAGAAACGAGTGCAATTGAGTGCCCTGCTAACAATTTCTCGACTAAGACTTGCGCTTTTTGCTGTTCATTATGATCATGGAGAGCATAAGTTTTGGTTTGAATATTGAAGTGAGAAAGCAACTTACCTGTATGACGTGTATCTTCTGCCGCAATAAGGTCGACATTAGATAGCACTTCAATCGCTCGCTGAGTAATATCGCCTAAATTGCCAATTGGTGTAGGTACGATATAAAGGGTAGGAACCTCAGTTAGTAAGGTTTTGTTATCTGTCATTTGTTTACCATCACTTCAACGATTAATATAGACACAATTTTATACGGAATTAACAAAGAGCTCATGGCCATGAAAAACCACAAGCGTCTCAGTGTAACACGCTTACTGACTCCTGTAGCACTTGCTGTCACATTAGCAGCGTGTTCTTCTGCTCCTAAGGCGCCAACAAGTGTCGATATTACCCTCGACCCTAACCAGCCAATTCAGACTTATCTGATGCGCGCTGATAGTAGCCAGGGAAGCCTGCAAAGCGACTGGCTCATCATGGCGCTGAAAGCTTCTGTTGATGCTGGTGATATCACTCAGGCAGAGCTGCTAATGAAACGTCTGGCGCGCCAATCGCTAACCGACATGCAACAAGCGGAGTGGCAGCTAGCACGCGCTGAATTACTTGTGGCTCAGAATGAGCACCAAGAAGCGCTTTCTCAGCTTAACTTCAGACCGTCATGGCAACTAGCAGATGACCAGTGGCTCAATTACCACCAGTTACGTGCATCGCTATTTACCAAGCAAGGTGACTTCTTCAATGCAACTCGTGAGTTGTCGTTAAGCAGTCGCTACCTTGCTGAAAGTGAGCAAGCGTTTATTGCTCAGAGTATCTGGAACAATTTGAGCCAGTACACAGGCAGTGAGCTTGATACATTTAAACAGCAAGAAAATGATCCTGTCATTGCTGGCTGGTTGGAAGTCACTGGTTACACTAAAAATTACGCAAGCAACTTACCTCAGCTAAAAAACAGTCTTGAGCAGTGGTTTGCAGATAACCCTAGCCACCCAGCCACGCTATACACACCTAAATCTATCGAAGAGATTTTATCTCTTGAGCTGATTAAACCGGTAAACACCGCTCTGCTATTACCCTTGAGTGGTAAGTTTGCCCAACAGGCGAAGCTGATCCGTGACGGTTTCATTTTAGAAATGATGAACGACCAGGAGCGCGACGAAAACGCAACTCTTACCGTCATCGACACCAATACAATCAGTGTCGAAGAGTTGGAGTCAACCTTAGTCGAAAAACAGATTGATTCAGTTGTAGGTCCACTACTTAAAGAGAATATCGAGAAGCTACAGCAGGCACAGGCGAACTTCACTACAGCCCTACCTATGCTGGCACTCAATATCCCTGAAACCATTGAAGCAGGCAACAACACTTGCTACCTGGCACTGTCGCCAGAGCAGGAAGTTGCCCAAGCGGCAAAACACCTTGCAAAACAGGGCTACCAATACCCACTGATCCTTGCGCCAAAAGGTCGCTTAGGCTCTCGAGTGGTTGAAGCTTTTGAACAAGAGTGGACGAAACACAGTGACAACAAGGTTGCCGTGAATCTATTTGGCGATAAACGTCAGCTGCAACGTGATATCAATAAGGTGTTTGGCCTACAAAGCAGCCAACAGCATATTGCACAAATGGAATCCCTACTAAGCATTCCACTGGAAAGTCAGCCGCGTAGCCGTCGTGACGTCGACGCTGTTTATATCGTCGCAAGCAGTGCCGAGCTAACGCTGATCAAACCATTTATTGAAGTCGCAATTAACCCAGATACTGTCCCACCTAAGCTATACTCAAACTCACGCAGCAACAGTGGTCGTCAGCAATACGAAGACCTATCCGGTGTTATGTACAGTGACATCCCGCTACTCATCCAACCTGACGCAGGCCTTAAGGCTCAGATGGATAAGTTGTGGCCGAAAGACTCAAATGCAGAGAAGCGTCTACAAGCTTTAGGTATGGATGCTTACCGCTTGATGGAGCACCTACCACAAATGAAAGTGGTACAAGGTTACTCAATCGAAGGTAATACTGGTGTGCTCAGCATTGATGACAACTGTGTCGTTCAGCGCGAGATCAGTTGGGCGGAGCATAGTGCCAGCAACTAAAAGAGAGCAAGGCCAACACTACGAAGCCGCAGCACAAAGTTATCTTACGGGTTGCGGCCTCTCCTTAATTGAGAGAAACTTCCTTGCCAAAGGAGGAGAGATAGACCTCATTATGCGCGATGGTACCACTATCGTCTTTGTTGAGGTACGCTATCGAAAAAGCCAGTCTTACGGCCACGCTGCGGAAACCGTCACTCCCAGCAAAATGCAGAAACTTGTCAGAGCTGCAAATCTATGGCTGATGAATAATGGCTTGTCCGTCTATTCAACTGATTTTCGCTTTGATCTGGTGGCCATACATAATCACGGCCAACAGATCGAGTGGCTCAAAAACGTAATTACTCAAGGATAATCGATGCTAGACAGCATTAAAGACAGTTTTACAGAAAGCATTCAAATTCAAATTGCCGCAGCAGAAGCCTTACCCGATGCGATTACTCACGCCGCACAAGCAATGGTGGCGAGCCTACTTAATGGCAACAAAATCCTTTGCTGTGGTAATGGTGGCTCTTCCTCAAACGCACAACAGTTTGTCTCCTGTCTTTTAAACCGTTTTGAGACCGAGCGCCCTAGCTTACCAGCCATGGCTCTGACTGCCGATAATACAACGCTGACAGCGGTTGCCAATGACTATCACTATGAAGAGATTTTCTCTAAACAGGTGAGAGCGTTTGGTCAAACTGGTGATATTTTGCTAGCCATCTCAACCAGCGGGAATAGCAAAAACATCATCAAAGCGATGGAAGCGGCAGTAACAAGAGATATGACTATCATTGCATTCACCGGTAAAGATGGCGGTGAGATGGCAGGACTGCTAGGCGAAAACGATGTAGAGATTCGTATTCCATCTCACAGAACCGCAAGAATTCACGAAGTTCATATGGTGACACTGCACTGCTTGTGCGATCTTATCGACCAAGTATTGTTCCCAGCACACGAAGATTAAATGATGAAATGGTTTAAACCTCTAGTCTTATCACTACTGCTTCTAAACCTTACCGGTTGCGCTGGCTTGTTTGTTGCCGGCGCAGCAACCACCGCCTCGATCGTTATTGACCCACGTTCTACACAAGAGATTTGGAATGACAATAACATCGAGTTTGAAGTCGCTGGTATCGGTAACAAGGCGCCTTTCAGAGGCAATGCTCGTATCACAGCAAGTTCTTACAACGGAACCGTTGTCTTGATGGGTCAGGCGAACAGTGAACAGCTCAAACAAGAATTTGAGTCACAAGCGCGTAAAATCAAAGGCGTTAAGAATGTTCATAACCAGCTGCGTATTAAGCCCCCCTTGTCGGTTGGAGAGATTAGCCATGATAGTTGGATAACAACTAAGGTGAAGTCTGCTCTACTGGCTAATTCAGAGCTTAACGGTGTGAAGATTAAAGTAATTACTGAAGATAAAGAAGTCTTCTTACTTGGCTATGTTTCTCAGCAGCATGCCGACATCGCAACAGAAGTAGCACGCAATATCTCAGGAGTGAAGCAAGTCGTTCGCGCCTTCCATCAAGAGAGCTAATTGAAAAACATTGGGCAAAAAAAAAAGCAGCGCCTTAGCGCTGCTTTTTTATTTTACCACTCTGAGGCTTGGACGCCCTTTAGTCGGTCTTGGAGGCTCATCGTCAGGCTCAGGAGACTCTAGCTCCTCACTTTCGATTGCAACTGACAAAGAGTGTGTCTCTTCATCTTGTACCTCGACAATCCCTTCCTCTTCGTATTCACCCGTGTAAGCATCTTCAGGTTCAAACATAGTACCTGCGCCATTTTCACGTGCGTAGATAGCTTGAACGGCATACAAAGGAACAATAACTGAATGAGGACGACCACTGAAACGAGCGTTAAACGTGATAGCTTCGTTTCCTAGTTCCAGATTACCTACTGCTCGCGGAGCAATGTTGAGGATAATTTGCCCATCTTGGACAAACTCCATTGGAACTCGAACACCTGGTAGTTCTGCCGCCACAACCAAGTGTGGCGTAAGATCGTTATCCACCAGCCAATCATAAAATGCACGAAGCATGTATGGTCGGCGCGGTGTCATGTTAACAATATCCATCTTCTCGCCAATTAACGAGCCAGACGCATTTCACGCTCAGCTTCAGTCAGAGAAGCTAGGAATGAATCACGTTCAAATACACGATTCATGTAAACTTTAAGCTCTTTAGAACCAGGACCTACCAGATCAATGCCAAGTTGAGGCAGACGCCATAGTAGTGGTGCTAAGTAGCAGTCGATTAGGCTGAACTCTTCACTCATGAAGTACTCGTACTCAGCGAAAACAGGGCCTAGAGTCAGTAGATCATTGCGAAGCTTGTTGCGTGCAGCTTCTGCTTCTTCAGCATTGCCTTTAACAACTTTCTCAGCAAGCGTGTACCAGTTTTTCTCAATACGGTAGATCATTAGGCGACTGTTACCACGAGCTACTGGGTATACAGGCATCAATGGTGGATGAGGGAAACGCTCATCTAGGTATTCCATGATGATCTTTGAGTCGTAAAGCGCTAGCTCACGGTCAACCAGTGTTGGTACTGTCTTATATGGATTTAGTTCGATAAGTTCAGCAGGTAGGTTTGCTTCATCAACAAGCTCTACTTCAACACTTACACCTTTCTCTGCTAGAACGATACGAACCTGATGGCTATACATATCAGATGCACTTGAAAACAGAGTCATCACAGAACGTTTATTGGCAGCTACAGCCATGGAGCCCTCCAGCACACTTACAAAATAAAAACAATGGAGGCTAAGCCTCCATTGTTAAGTTCAAAATTTGGGAATTAGCACGGTATCGTAGCACAATTAGTGCACATCACGCCAATACTCTTTCTTCAGCAGTACAACAACAATTGTAAAGATGACTAAGAAGCCCATAACCCACCAGCCTAGAGCGTGACGCTCAAGCTTCACTGGGTCACCTGAGTACTCAAGGAAGTTAACCAAATCACGAACTGCATTGTCATACTCTTCGCTGTTTAGTTCACCAGTACCGTCAGCTTCAACACCAACAACTTTCTGTACTTCTTTACCATCAACTACGTGAGTTTCGTAGATTGGCTTAGGAATACCTTGCAGTTCTTCCAGTACGTGAGGCATACCAACGCTTGGGAAAACAATGTTGTTCACGCCAAACGGACGGCTTGGGTCCTCATAGAAAGAACGTAGGTAAGTGTATAGCCAATCTGTACCACGTACTCGAGCAACAAGTGTTAGATCTGGCGGTGGAGCACCGAACCATTTCGCTGCTGACTTCTCAGGAATAGCATTCTCCATCAAGTCACCCACTTTTGCTTCTGGGTCGAAGATTAGGTTTTCTTTTAACAGGTCAACTGGGATACCAATATCACGGCCAACACGCTCGTAACGTTGGTACTGAGCTGAGTGACAAGCGAAACAGTAGTTCATAAACAGTTTCGCACCGTTTTGCAGTGAAGCCTGGTCACTCAGATCGTTGTTTGCTTTATCTAGTGGTACGTTCGCACCCGCTGCCATTGCCAATGAAGGCAGCATTGCAAATAAAATTACAATCCATTTT
This sequence comes from Vibrio brasiliensis LMG 20546, assembly GCF_000189255.1. Classification (GTDB taxonomy): domain Bacteria; phylum Pseudomonadota; class Gammaproteobacteria; order Enterobacterales; family Vibrionaceae; genus Vibrio; species Vibrio brasiliensis. Next base: position 35,944 of record NZ_AEVS01000001.1, read on the forward strand.
TTCATTTGAATGTCACCCTTTCTGGTAGTGGCTTAGTCGCTTCGTTCTTACTGTAGAAGTACAGCAGTACGAAGAACATGAAGTAAGCTAAGCTGAAGATCTGAGCTAGTAGCGTGTACGTTGGTGTTGCTGGAAGCGCACCAAGAATACCCAACGCGATAAAGCTGATCGTGAACTGGATGATGTTGAATAAATGGAACTTACTGCGGTAGCGGTAAGAACGCACGCGACAACGGTCTAGCCAAGGTAGTACAAATAGAACCGCAATCGACGCACCCATTGCAATAACACCTAGTAGCTTGTCTGGAACCGCACGCAGAATCGCGTAGAACGGAGTGAAGTACCATACAGGAGCAATGTGCTCAGGTGTTTTCAGTGGGTTCGCTGCTTCAAAGTTAGGTGGCTCAAGGAAGTAACCGCCCATCTCTGGGTTAAAGAACAACACGTAACAGAACAGGAATAGGAAGCCAGCTACACCTACCATATCCTTAACCGTACCGTATGGGTGGAAAGGAATAGAGTCGATGATGTCGTACTTCTTAGTGTAGTAGTCGTGGAACTTAAACTGTGTCTGGTAATCGTCGCCCATAGTGCCTTTTGGCAGCTTAGTCTCAATACCGTCTGGGTTGTTTGAACCCACTTCGTGTAGCGCTAGTACGTGAAGCACGATAAGTAGCAGAAGCACGATTGGTAGAGCAATAACGTGTAGAGCGAAGAAACGGTTTAGCGTAGCACCAGAGATAACGTAGTCACCACGAATCCATAGCGTTAGGTCATCACCGATTACAGGAATAGCACCAAATAGAGAGATGATTACCTGTGCACCCCAGTAAGACATCTGCCCCCATGGTAGTAGGTAACCCATGAATGCTTCAGCCATCAACACAAGGAAGATTAGCATACCGAAGATCCATAGTAGCTCACGAGGCTTCTGGTAAGAACCGTAGATCAGACCACGGAACATGTGCAGGTAAACAACAACGAAGAATGCCGAAGCACCTGTTGAGTGCATGTAACGAAGCAACCAACCGTATTCTACATCACGCATGATGTATTCGATTGACGCAAAGGCGCCATCACCAGATGGTACGTAGTTCATTGTTAGCCAAATACCCGTTAGGATCTGGTTAACCAATACAAGCATCGCTAGCGAGCCAAATAGATACCAAAAGTTAAAGTTCTTTGGCATCGGGTACTCAGAAAGGTGCTTCTTGTACGCATTCATTGCGGGTATGCGTTTTTCTACCCAATCAAGTAGAGCTTGCATTATGCCTCCCCTTCTTCGTCAACACCGATAAGGATTTTGGTATCACTTAAGTACATGTGTTTTGGAACAACTAGGTTAAGTGGTGCAGGAACACCCTGGAATACACGACCAGCCATGTCGAACTTAGAGCCGTGACATGGACAGAAGAAACCTGACTTAACACCCTGAACTTGTTCAGCAAAACTGTCAGGTAAATAGGTTGGGGAACAACCAAGGTGAGTACAGATACCTACAGCAACAAAATACTCTGGCTTAATTGAGCGGTAAGCATTCTGAGCATAAGTTGGCTGTTGCTCTTCCCCTGATGCAGGGTCACGTAGCTGACCATCGATTGCTTTTAGGCCATCGACGACGGTTTGTGCACGGCGGACAACCCATACAGGTTTACCACGCCACTCGACACGTACCATTTGCCCTTCTTCAAGTTTACCGATATCAACTTCAACAGGGGCACCCGCAGCTTTGGCTTTTTCACTTGGGTTCCAAGATTTAATAAAAGGAACGGCGACAGCAGCTGCTCCTAAACCACCAACAACAGCTGTTGTAGCGGTTAAGAAACGTCTGCGACCGTTATTTAAAGGCGCATTGCTCATCCAAACATTCTCCCATTTGCTCCTTGTGGATTATTGTTATTCCGCTTAAAGAGCATGGCTAACAAAATACGAATTTAGTTGTATTTATTTGATGGCAAATGATAAATAAAACCCTACTTTTTGACAAGATAAAGCTACCTTTTTGTAACATTTGTGAGGCGAATCGCCAGTGACGTCACAAAAGCAGCGTAAGTAGAATAAAACAATCAGTAAGTGCGGGTGATAAAGGATTTTTTTAGAGAGGAAAAACAAAAAAGCCTGGCGGGAAGCCAGGCTTTTGGTGCCACAATCCAATGCAAGCATTGGAAGCGAATCTTTTCGAAAAAAGATTAACGCTTAGAGAACTGTGGACGACGACGTGCTTTACGTAGACCAACTTTCTTACGTTCAACGCAACGAGCGTCACGAGTAACGTAACCAGCTGCACGTAGAGTAGGACGTAGAGACTCATCGTATTCCATTAGAGCGCGAGTGATACCGTGACGGATAGCACCTGCTTGACCTGAAATACCGCCACCTTTAACAGTAACGTATAGGTCTAGTTTCTCAGTTAGTTCAACTAGCTCTAGAGGCTGTTTAACAACCATGCGAGAAGTTGGACGACCGAAGTACTCATCAAGGCTACGCTTGTTGATTACGATGTTGCCGCTGCCTGGTTTAATGAAAACACGCGCAGCTGAGCTTTTGCGACGGCCAGTGCCGTAGTATTGATTCTCTGCCATTTTCGAAATCCCCGATTAGATGTCTAGTACTTGTGGTTGTTGAGCAACATGGTTGTGCTCAGCGCCAGCGTAAACTTTAAGCTTACGGTACATAGCACGGCCAAGAGGACCACGTGGTAGCATACCTTTAACCGCTAGCTCAAGAGCCATCTCTGGCTTACGATCAATTAGCTTCTCGAAGCTGATTGATTTTAGGCCGCCAGGGAATTCAGTGTGACGGTAGTAAATCTTACCTTTAGCCTTGTTACCAGTTACAGTAACTTTCTCCGCGTTTACAACGATGATGTAATCACCAGTGTCAACGTGTGGAGTGTATTCAGCTTTGTGTTTGCCACGTAGGCGAGATGCAATTTCACTTGCTAGACGGCCAAGAGTTTTACCTTCAGCGTCTACAACGTACCAGTCGCGTTTTACAGTTTCTGGTTTAGCAACGAAAGTTTTCATGCTAATAATAACCCGTTCAATATTTAAATTTACACTTAAGGAGCAAGCTTGCTCCCACTGACTAAGAGTCCAGTCAACACCCCTTCGAGTGGTTGGCACTCTCGACCCGTTATGTCGAAATACCTTCGATAATCAAGGTCTGCAGTAACGGTGGGTCGCAGGATTATAGAGAAGTCAGTTGAAAAAATCACCTTTTTTCGGATAAAAATTTGATATTTTTTTCAAGCCAGCCCAGATCCCACAAGCCCGCTATGCTAAATGCTCTTTAGCCAGATAATCATGACTTTGCATTTCGATCAGTCTTGACTGACAACGTTTGAATTCGAATTCAAGCAGACCGCCTGCATAAAGCGCTTCCAATTCCACTTCTGCAGAGATGATCAACTTAACGTGACGCTCATAAAATTCATCCACCAAAGCGATAAATCGGCGTGCTGCATCATCAATGGTAGAGTTCATCTGCTGAACATCGGCCAGTAAGACGGTGTGATAGATGCGAGACAACTCAATGTAGTCATTCTGGCTACGCGCGGACTGACACAGCTGAGCAAAGCTAGCGTGAAGAACATCTTCAGATGCCTGAATAACCTCAATCTGACGGTGATTAATCTCAATACAGGTTGAGCCCTTCTTGCCCTCACCTACCAACTGCTCATAGTAGTGGCAAAGGTTTTTGTTAGCTTGCTCATCCAATGGTGAGTGGTAAATCTCGGCTTGCTCGAGAGTTCGGAGACGATAATCGATACCGCTATCGACATTAAGAACATGACAGTTAGCCTGAATCAACTCTATTGCAGGTAAGAAACGTGCGCGCTGCAGACCGTTACGATAGAGGTCTTGAGGCGGAATATTCGAGGTCGCGACCAGAATCACACCACGCTTGAATAGCGCCTGGAACAGAGTGCCGAGAATCATCGCATCGGTAATGTCCGATACAAAGAACTCATCAAAACAGATAATTTCGGTCTCGGCTTTAAACTTATCCGCCACCAGCTCTAATGGATCATTCACATCCCCTAACGCATTTAGCTCGTCATGAACGCGGTACATAAAACGGTGAAAATGGACACGCATTTTCTTATCCCCGGGCAGGGACTCAAAAAATGTATCAACTAAGTAGGTTTTGCCTCGACCCACTCCGCCCCAGAAATAGAGCCCTTTCGGCGCTTGAGGCAATTCAGGTTGTTTCTTGCTAAACCAGCTTTTCCAACCGGAGGGTTTTTCGACTGGTGTATCGAGATATTCAATGAATTCGTGATAGAGCTTATCCAGAGCGGAAACCGCCTGTAGCTGAGCAGCATCTTTTTGAAAACCGTGTTCTTTTATGTCTTTGTTATAGATTTCTAGTGGCGTCATCGCTTCGCTACCTAATGAAGAAGACTGTTAAACTGCTATGTAGAGCACATGCATTTTTCTTTATTGGCTTAAGCACTCATAGTACCATGTCATTCGAACATGTGTAACCAACCGGTAAAAAACATGTTAAATAACAATGATAAGGAGCAATTATGCCTTGGATATACGCCCTTGTAGGTTTGCTTATCGGAACGCTGTTAGGTGTTGTGATTTCTCGTTTGACTACACCTGGATATAAGAAACAGAAAACCGTTCAGAAAGATTTAGAAAGCGCTAAGTTTGAATTAGAACAGCAAAAACAAGACCTTGCTGACCATTTTGCTCAAACGGCTGAAATGTTGGATTCACTAGGTAAAGAGTACACTAAGCTATACCAACATATGGCTAAGACTTCTTCAGAGCTGTTGCCTAATCTTCCAGAGCAAGACAACCCATTTGTGAAAAAGATTACTCAACAAACAGAAACTGACTCAGAGGCTCTTCAAGAGCAAGCATCTGTTCAACCTATTAGCGAAGCACCAAAAGACTACGCTGCAGGTTCAACGGGTTTGCTGAAGGAGCAAAAGAAAGAAATCCTTGATTCGCAAGATGTAGTTTCTGCTAAAGCTTCATAATTCAGAAAAATCCTCACTGAACTTTGTAAAAGTTTTTGAGTCTTATTTCCTGATATGTGCCCCTTAAATTCTATTGTTACGTATATAACGTATGAATTTATGGGGCTTAACTATACAGGAGTATCAGATGAAAAAACCTTTGCTTGCGTTAACCGTTCTTTCTTTAAGCCTGAGTTCAATCATCACCCCAATGCAGGCTACCGCCGCTCTTCCCTTTTCGGTTGATGGCGAACAATTGCCAAGCCTCGCTCCGATGCTTGAGAAAGTGACTCCCGCTGTCGTTAGTATCTCAGTTGAAGGCACTCAAGTGTCTAAACAACAAATCCCAGAACAATTCCGCTTTTTCTTTGGTCCAGACTTCCCGACAGAACAACTTCAGGAACGTCCATTTCGTGGCCTGGGTTCTGGTGTAATCATTGATGCCAAGCAAGGGCATATCGTTACTAACTACCACGTAATCAATGGCGCAGAAAAAATTCGTGTTAAGCTTCATGACGGACGTGAATACAACGCCGAACTGGTCGGCGGCGATCAAATGTCAGATGTGGCACTACTGAAACTTGAGAAAGCGAAGAACCTCACCGAAATTAAAATCGCCGACTCGGATAAGCTACGTGTCGGTGACTTCACCGTCGCAATCGGTAACCCGTTTGGTCTCGGTCAAACCGTTACCTCCGGCATTGTTTCAGCACTTGGTCGTAGCGGCCTTAATATTGAAAACTTCGAGAACTTTATTCAGACAGATGCCGCAATCAATAGCGGTAACTCAGGTGGTGCGTTAGTCAACCTTAACGGTGAACTGATCGGTATTAATACCGCTATCCTTGGACCGAATGGTGGTAACGTGGGTATCGGTTTTGCAATCCCATCCAATATGATGACTAACCTCACTGCACAAATTATGGAATTTGGTGAAGTGAAGCGTGGTATGTTGGGAGTTCAGGGGGGAGAGATCACCTCTGAGCTTGCAGAAGCCCTCGGTTATGAATCAAGTAAAGGTGCTTTTGTCAGTCAGGTAGTGCCTGATAGTGCAGCGGACAAAGCTGGACTAGAAGCCGGTGATGTCATCGTGTCTGTGAACAACAAAGCGATCAACTCCTTTAGTGAACTGCGAGCTAAAGTAGCGACACTGGGTGCAGGCAAAGAGGTTACCTTAGGCATCATCCGCGACGGTAAGAAGAAGTCGTTTGATGTCACCCTTGGGGCCCAGACCAACGTGAAAACCACGGCCGATAAACTTCACGAAGGTTTAACCGGTGCAGAGCTGACCAATACGACCGCCAGCGATAAGGTTCAGGGGGTTAAGGTATCGGCAGTAGAAAAAGGCTCAAATGCAGAAGCTTACCAACTGCAAAAAGACGACATCATTATTGGTGTTAACCGCCAACGAGTGAAAAACTTAGGTGAATTCAGAAAAGTTGTTGAGAAACAGTCTGGAGTGTTGGCGCTCAATATTCAGCGTGGCGACCGCAGTATTTATCTAGTCATCCGCTAAATAGCATTTCACTCAAAACGCGATATCGCTTTGAAAGGACAGTAGGACTCCCTGCTGTCCTTTTATTATTTTCTCATCTAATGCTATTCTTCACCGACTAAAACAGTTAATGACTATTGATGAGGAAAGCATGCTGCAATTCGTATTGCGTTCTGTGGGCTTAGGTCTGGCGACGGCTGCTCTACTATTAATCGCGGTTCCGTCCTTGCGTTCCAACCTTGTTCCTCCGGCGGAACAAGCCAGTAATATTGATAGCACTCAAGTTCAGATTTCATTCAACCAGGCAGTGCGTAAAGCCGCACCTGCTGTGGTCAATATCTATAGCCGTAAATACACTGAAGAAGACCGTTCTAAGCTGCTGACTCAAGGGCTGGGTTCTGGAGTAATCGTTAGTGAAAAAGGTTATATCATTACCAATTACCATGTTGTTGCCCAAGCGGATCAAATCATCGTCGCCCTGCAGGATGGACGTATTGCCGCTGCTCAGTTAGTCGGTAAAGATAGACGTACTGACATTGCGATCCTACGTGTCGAAGGTGACAACCTACCTGTTATTCCACTCAATCCAAACTACTCACCAAAAGTAGGCGATGTAGTTCTGGCGATCGGTAACCCTTACAACCTGGGTCAAACCACCACATTCGGTATTATTTCTGCTACGGGGCGCTCTTCAATTAGTGCTGATGGGCATCAGGCGTTTATTCAGACCGACGCAGCGATCAATGAAGGTAACTCAGGCGGTGCTCTGGTCAATACCCGAGGTGAACTCGTTGGTATCAACACGGCCTCTTTCCAACAAGCAACTGAGCTTGAAACCTACGGTATCTCGTTTGCCATTCCTTTTTCTCTGGCTAATAAAATCATGCAGAAAATCATCGCTGATGGGCGTGTTATTCGCGGCTATATCGGTATCGACGGCCAGGATATTAACTCAGTGACTTCCCGCCTGTTAGGCAGCGAGCACCTTGGCGGTATTGTGGTGCTGGGTGTTGACCCTAACGGACCGGCTGCTGAAGCTGGATTTGAAGAGCAAGACATTATTCTTAAAATTGATGGTCAGAAGATAAACGGCCGTCAGAGCGTGATGGATATCGTTACCGAACTTCGACCAGGTACTGTGGTTGATGTATTGATTCTGCACAAGGGTAAAGAGAAGACTCTTAAAGTGACCATTAAAGAAGATACGCGCGAATAGCCTTTCGCTCACTACCGTTCAGATAAAGAAAAGCCCATGCATTGCATGGGCTTGTTGTTTTTTACTCTTGAACTTCTGGTTCAGCTTCTTCAGCAGCACCGTTTTCAATTTCAATTCGGGTAACTCGTTGCAGCCCACGTGGCAATAAGCCACCACGTCGACCACGTTCACCACGGAAATTCTCAAGATCGGAAGGCTTAAGACCCAGTTTGCGCTTACCAGCGTAGAGCGTAACCGAGCTCTGCTGTGGTAGAGCAATAAGGTGAGAAACAAACTCCTCACGCTCTTTCGCCTTAGCTGCCGGAATATTGATAATCTTGTTACCCTTACCTTTGCCAAGTTGTGGCAGGTCTTTAATCGGGAACAACAACATACGGCCCTGATTGGTGATCGCCAGGATCTCATCATTCTCTAGGTTACCAACCGCTTTTGGCAGTAACACTTCTGAGTTTTGTGGCAAGGTCACCAAGGCTTTACCGCTACGGTTTTTCGACAATAAGTCGCTACCTTTACAGACAAACCCGTAGCCAGCATCTGAACCGACTAGCCACAATTGCTCTTCTTCACCCATCACTACATGACGAATGTTAGTACCCGCAGCAATGTTCAAGCGCCCAGTAATAGGCTCACCCTGGCTACGCGCAGAAGGTAGCGAATGAGACTCTAGCGAGTAACTACGTCCATCATTACCGAGGAACACCGCTTGCTGATTACTCTTACCACGCGAATGAGCAAGGTAATTATCACCAGACTTATAATTGAGGCTGCCAGCATCAACATCATGCCCTTTCGCATGACGAATCCAGCCTTTTTCAGACAGAACGACTGTGATTGGTTCACTTGGAACCAGGTCACGCTCTGTCAGTGCTTTCGCTTCAGCACGCTCAACCATAGGTGAACGACGGTCATCACCGTATTTCTCAGCGTCAGCTTTGATCTCTTTCTTGAGCAGAGTATTGAGGCGACGCTCAGAACCAAGCAACAGCTCTAGCTTTTCACGCTCTTTTTCTAGCTCGTCCTGTTCACCACGGATCTTCATCTCTTCTAGCTTAGCCAGGTGACGAAGTTTGGTATCCAGGATAGCGTCCGCCTGAATATCAGTAATGCCAAAGCGCGCCATCAGCACAGCTTTAGGGTCATCTTCAGTACGGATGATTTCAATTACTTCATCCAGGTTTAGGTAAGCAACTAACAAACCTTCCAGGATGTGTAGGCGAGCAAGCACTTTATCTAAACGGTGCTGCAAACGACGACGAACCGTTGCACGGCGGAATTCAATCCACTCAGACAGAATCTGAACTAAGCCTTTAACCTGTGGACGGTTATCAAGACCAATCATGTTGAGGTTTACACGGTAGTTCTTTTCAAGATCTGTTGAAGCAAACAGGTGGTTCATCAACTGGTCACAGTCAACACGGTTTGAACGTGGAACGACGACGATACGCGTTGGGTTCTCATGGTCAGACTCATCACGCAGGTCATCAACCATTGGTAGCTTCTTAGCACGCATCTGGTTTGCAATTTGCTCAAGCAGCTTAGCGCCTGATACTTGGTGAGGCAGAGAGGTAATAACAATCTCATTGCCCTCTTTGTGCCAAACTGCGCGCATTTTGATGCTGCCACGACCTGTACGGTAGATCTTTTCCAGATCAGCCTTAGGTGAAATGATCTCTGCTTCAGTCGGATAGTCCGGCCCCTGAACAAAGTTCATGATATCTGGAAGTTCAGATTTAGGATTATCGATCAGGTGGATCGTTGCATCCGCCACTTCACGTACATTGTGAGGTGGGATATCTGTCGCCATACCAACCGCGATACCTGTTACCCCGTTAAGCAGAATGTGAGGTAAGCGTGCAGGAAGCATTTGCGGCTCTTTCATCGTGCCGTCAAAGTTAGGCTGCCACTCAACCGTCCCCTGACCTAGTTCACCAAGCAGGACTTCAGCAAACTTAGAAAGTTTTGCTTCGGTATAACGCATCGCAGCGAACGATTTAGGATCATCCGGTGCACCCCAGTTGCCCTGACCATCAACCAACGGGTAACGGTAAGAGAAAGGCTGAGCCATAAGTACCATAGCTTCATAACATGCTGAGTCACCATGTGGATGGTATTTACCCAGTACGTCACCAACGGTACGTGCTGACTTTTTGTACTTAGCGGCTGCCGAGAGACCAAGCTCTGACATCGCGTAAATGATACGTCGTTGAACCGGTTTAAGACCATCGCCAATGTATGGCAATGCACGGTCCATGATTACGTACATTGAGTAATTCAGATAAGCGTCTTCAGTGAACTTGCGCATTGGCAACTGTTCAACGCCATCATAAGTAATTTCTGTCGACATTCGTTAAACCTCTGCCATATCGCCGTTGCTCTGCAACCAGGTACGACGGTCATCTGCGCGCTTCTTACCAAGCAGCATATCCATCATTTCCATCGTTGCGTCACTATCATCAATCGTTAACTGAACCAAGCGACGAGTATTTGGATCCATAGTCGTTTCACGAAGCTGAAGTGGGTTCATCTCACCCAGACCTTTGAATCGCTGTACGTTGATCTTGGCTTTCTTCTTCGATAGACGCTCTAAGATGCCCTCTTTTTCATCATCATCAAGGGCATAGAAAACCTCTTTACCACAGTCGATACGATACAGTGGAGGCATAGCGACATAGATGTGGCCCGCTTCTACCAGAGCACGGAAATGACGAGTGAACAGTGCGCATAGCAGTGTTGCGATGTGAAGACCATCCGAGTCCGCATCGGCAAGGATACAGATCTTACCGTAACGAAGACCGTCAAGGTTATCTGTATCAGGATCAATACCCAAAGCAACTGAAATATCGTGAACTTCCTGAGAAGCGAGAACCTGATCAGGTGACACTTCCCAAGTATTAAGGATCTTACCACGTAGCGGCATTACCGCCTGAAACTCACGGTCACGAGCCTGCTTGGCAGAACCACCCGCCGAGTCACCCTCTACAAAGAAGATTTCAGTGCGATTTAAGTCCTGTACCGAACAGTCGGTAAGTTTACCTGGTAGTGCCGGGCCTGAAGCGACCTTCTTACGCACGACTTTTTTGCTCGCACGCATACGACGGTGAGCGTTAGCAATACAGACTTCAGCCAGCTGTTCAGCAAGTTGTGGTTTTTCATTTAGCCATAAGCTGAATGAGTCCTTCACCACACCTGAAACGAATGCTGCGGTTTGACGTGAAGAGAGACGCTCTTTGGTCTGACCGGCAAACTGCGGATCCTGCATTTTAACCGACAGCACGTAAGAACAGCGGTCAAATACGTCATCACCTGTTAGCTTAACGCCGCGTGGCAGTAGGTTACGGAATTCACAGAATTCACGCATTGCATCAAGTAGCCCCTGACGTAAACCGTTAACATGAGTACCGCCCTGTGCCGTCGGGATCAGGTTAACGTAACTTTCAGTGATCATCTCGCCGCCTTCAGGCTGCCAGATCACCGCCCAGTTAGCGGCTTCAGTTTCGGCAGAGAACTCACCGGTAAATGGTTCTTCAGGAAGGACGGCATAACCTTTAACACCTTCGGCGAGATAGTCTTTCAAACCATCTTCATACAACCAGCGGTAGTCGTTGCCATTTACTTTATCAGTAAAGGTAATTTCCAAACCTGGACAAAGCACCGCTTTCGCACGCAGGTTATTAACCAGGCGCGTTACAGAGAAGTTTGGCGAATCGAAATAACTGGCATCAGGCCAGAAGTGAACGCTAGTACCTTTATTGCGACGACCACATGTGCCGGTCACTGTCAGATCAGATACCTTGTCGCCATGTTCAAATGCAATTTCGTACACTTGACCATCACGGCGCACTGTTACTTCAACACGCTTCGATAGCGCGTTTACTACTGAGATACCTACACCGTGCAAACCGCCTGAGAATTGGTAGTTTTTATTGGAAAACTTACCACCAGCGTGCAGCTTACATAGAATCAGCTCTACCCCTGAGACTTTCTCTTCAGGGTGAATATCTACTGGCATGCCTCGACCATCATCGATCACTTCAAGTGACTGGTCGGCATGTAAAATTACTTGAACCTTTGAAGCGTGTCCGGCTAGCGCTTCATCGACACTGTTATCGATGACTTCTTGGCCCAAGTGGTTTGGGCGCGCTGTATCCGTATACATCCCTGGTCGGCGACGTACTGGCTCCAAACCATTAAGAACCTCAATGGCCCCAGCATTATATTGTTCAGTCATAATACGGAATTTCGTTATAGAGAATAAAAGGTTTACTTGGCAGGTGATTTAAATGCGTCGGCTCTAAATAGCAACCTTATCGCTTTGAACAAGGTTAACGGCGAATCTCCAAGCGCTTCAAATCCACACAAGTACTGGTGAGACATAGTCTGGAACAGACCCAATTATGTCAAGAGAGATAAGTAAGTAACAAGTAAAATTATGACTCTTCCCTCAATGAATACGTCGTTGAGAGCTCAAGACGTTAGATTCATCAAAACTATCGAGTCGGATTAAAGGGCTAAGAATTCGATGATTTGAGCAGGGTAACGCTCAAAGTCAACGAAGCTGTGATCACCGCCCTGTTCAACGGTCTGTTTCGCGCCAGCAAAATGGGCAACAGCCTGACGATAATCGAGCACTTCATCTTCCGTTTGTTGCAACAACCAGAAATCACTCGGTGTCTTGATTACTGGCGTATCAAGTTGCTTTAACTGGTCTATATGTTGAGTTTCCAGAACATAGCGTTCATTGGTGTACGGGTTTTCCTGCTCACCAAGGTAATCGGTCAATAACTCGTAGGGCTTAACCGCTGGATTGACTACCGCTGCTTTAAAGCTAAATTGGGCATTAAGCCACATCGATAAATAGCCGCCTAAAGAGCTACCCACTAAGCCAATCTGGTAGTCATCTTTGTATTGATTAACGATATCTAACAAGTGTTGTGCAGCTTGCTCTGGAAAGCATGGCAGACGAGGGATCACTACCTTAATATCAGGTCGATGCTGTTCGCAGTACTCACGCATCACATTCGCTTTAAGTGACAGCGGAGAGCTGTTAAAGCCATGGATATAAAGTAGCAAGGATGGTTTCATGCCCGTTCCTTAGTAGCCAGCAGAGTTAAAATCTGGTTGGAAACAGCCTGCGGGTAAGCGTTTCACTTCGGTGCTCACGGTACCATCAAGGTGCAGCTCAAGTTCTCGCCAACCAGGCGAGAGTGTATCTAAAGCAAAGTCGTCACTATTCGGCTTAAACTGAACACAAGTTGAAGGGGTTGCCATAACACGAGCCCCTTTGTGCATTACATCCATATCCTGATGTACGTGACCACAGAGTACAGCTTTCACGCTATTGTGCTTTTCGACCACTTGCCAAAAGTCTTGTGCATCTTTAAGAGTATGCTGATCTAACCAACGACTACCAACAAGCAGTGGGTGGTGATGTAACAGTACTAATGTGTAGCGTTCCGGGTGTTCAGATAACTTTTGATCAAGAAGAGCCAGTTGCTGATCGCTCAAACGACCATGAGGCACTCCAACAACTTGAGAATCAAGTAGCACCATTTGCCACTTATCTCCAAGCAACACATGTTCCGCTTGTTGAATCTGAGTAGAAGGCAAAACCGAGGTCATGCTCGGTTTGAAGTCATGATTGCCCGGCAACCAGAAACATGTTTTCTCAAGTGGCGCAATACCTTGCTCGAATCGTTGGTAAGACTGAGCCGAGTGATCCTGAGAAATATCACCGGTCGATAGAATGGCGTCGAACAGACGCTTCTCCTGCAAAATCGCATCGACCACAGCGTTAAAGCTGTCCAGGGTCTTCACGCTTAGCAGGCTACCATCAGCTGGCTCAAACAAATGAGTGTCAGTAATTTGAAGTAGCTTAATAGTGCCGCTATCTGATGAACTTGACGTTACTTTCAAAACTAAAACCTAAATATTCAATGGAGTGCGACTGATTCCCTGTTTCAAACAAAATGACAGCCAGTCACCAAGAAAGCGATTGAGTTGTACTTTTTCATCTTGCTGAAGCATTTTGTCATTCGGGTAGTCATATCGAGCATTCACACGTTTGAGATGTTCACAGCTACAAACTTCTGCTACGCGAGCATCGTGGTAGAGCCTGACAGACATTGTTGGCAATGGAAACACTGGAACGTCATCACTTTGACAAATATCGACCAAAGTTGTGTACTTTGTGACTTCGACCACTTGAATCTGGTAAGTCATATAAGCAGCCTGGTAGCAGCGCACGTCACCGACACTCGGCTGATTCGGCAGCAAAGCGTTCAGTTTTGCGTAATTTGTCTCGTACGTGCGCATCAGGTCAGATAAATCAACATGATACGGCTTCTTTAATGCTACTTGTGCCATTGTCTCTTCAAACGTTGCTGGTTAAGCTCCAACCATTGCAATGCAATAATAGAAGCGCCATTTTCAAACTTTCCATCGATGACCCACTGATAGGCCTGTTGGCGAGATACTACGTGAACACGAATATCCTCACCTTCATAGTCTAAACCATGAATGCCATTCGCAGTACTTGCATCGACCTGACCGACGTAAACATCGAGCTTTTCAGAGCAGCCACCCGAGGATGGATAATAAGAGGTCACTTTTTCTAACTGACCAATTTCTACACCCGCTTCTTCAACTGCCTCACGTCGAACAACACTTTCTGCATCTTCTTCGCGGTCAATCATGCCGGCGATGATTTCTAACTGCCAAGGGTTGTCATGTTCGAGTGCACCAACGCGAATTTGTTCAATTAAAACCACTTCATCACGAACCGGATCATAAGGCAGCATCGCCGCGGCATGACCACGCTCAAACATCTCACGCTCTATGGTTTCACTCCATCCCCCTTCAAACAATTTGTGTTTGAAGCGATACTTAATCATTTTAAAAAATCCCTGAAACAGTGTTTCTTTTGAGATTATTTCCACATCTTGGCGAGTAAACTGCTGATGTTGCTGGTCAGACTGTTGCATTTGGCACCTCTCTGAGTGAATCTTATAGTTTACTCAGACCTAAGCGTAACTTCCAAGGACGTGGCTCAACTTTTCATACAATTTTTGCAGTTTAATTTAAATTGATGAATTATATTTATTGCACAACTGGACAGTTAAGTGTAAAACTTTGCAAAGTTTTCGAGTGAATTGCCATCAATTGAGTTAAACTCTTGATGACTAATATTTTTCGTTTTTTGGCAGGAATTAAACCTATGAAGAAACTGCTTCCACTAGTTATCAGTGCAGCATTAGGCAGCCTAAGCACTAACGCTTTCGCTGATACTCTGGCAGACATCTACAATCAAGCAAAAGAGAATGACCCAACGCTACTTAGTGCCGCTGCTCAACGTGATGCCGCATTTGAAGCTGTAACCTCTAGTCGTGCAACTCTTCTTCCGCAGATTAATTTGACTGCTGGTTACAACATTAACCGTAGCGATCTTGATCCAAGAGAAAGCGACAAGCTCACAGCCGGTATCAGCTTCTCTCAAGAGCTTTACCAACGTTCTAGCTGGGTAGCACTTGATGTGTCTGAGAAATCGGCTCGTCAAGCGGACGCTTCATACGCAGCCGCACAGCAAGCTCTGATCCTGCGTGTTGCAACGGCATACTTTGACGTACTACGTGCTCAAGACAACCTAGAGTTTGTTCAGGCAGAGAAAGCAGCGGTTGGCCGTCAGTTAGAGCAAACTAAGCAGCGTTTTGAGGTTGGTCTATCAGCAATCACTGACGTACACGATGCTCAAGCACAGTACGACGCAGTACTCGCTGATGAAGTATTGGCACAAAACAGTCTGGTAAACAGCTACGAAGGTCTGCGTGAAATTACCGGCCAAGAGCACTCGAATCTTGATGTTCTTGATACTAAGCGTTTCTCAGCAAGTAAGACGTCTACAGCAATTGATGCACTAGTAAACGAAGCCCAAGAGAAAAACTTAAGCCTACTATCTGCACGTATCGCGCAGGACGTAGCGAAAGACAATATCTCACTAGCCAGCTCTGGCCACTTACCATCTCTAACTTTAGATGGTGGCTACAACTATGGCGACGAGAGCAATGATAACGCGAGTTATGTTGGTGATTACAATGACTTTAATGTCGGCGTAAACCTAGTTGTGCCTCTATACACTGGCGGTAACATCACTTCGCAAACTAAGCAGGCTGAATACAACTATGTTGCAGCTAGCCAGGATCTAGAAGCGTCTTACCGTAGCGTTGTTAAAGATGTTCGCGCATTCAACAACAACATCAGCGCTTCGATTGGTGCTCTGCGTGCTTATGAACAGACTGTCGTTTCTGCTCAGTCAGCACTTGAAGCAACTGAAGCTGGTTTTGATGTTGGTACTCGTACCATCGTTGACGTTCTAGATTCAACTCGTCGTCTGTACGATGCGAACAAAAACCTATCTAACGCTCGTTATGATTACATTCTAAGTGTTCTTCAGCTTCGTCAGGCAGTTGGTACACTAAGCGAACAAGACATCCTGGATGTTAACGCTGGTCTGAAAACAGCGAGCAAATAACTCACTGTTCAAGAATTAAAAAAGGCTTGCTCCACTGGAGCAAGCCTTTTTGTTTATCTGCCGTTGTCGTTAGTAAACCGTATCAACTTTTACGTTTTTCTCGACTAACCAGTCGACTTTGTCGTCGCGTTTGATCTGAAGTGCAATATCAACCGGTTGCTCGATATTGACTGGGATTTGCCATACAAACACCACTTCCCACTGGTTCTGATTATGGGTACGCATTTCTAGCAAGTCCCCTTCAATAATCCAGCTTTGGTCACCTTGTTGAATGGTGACGCTTTCAACATCCAGCTCTGCAGGTAAAGCTTTATCCGACTCTAAATACAGAGCGCCGTGAAGCGTGCTGTCCTGTACCGAACCAATCGTCGGCATCTTGTTTATCCACAAATTACTTTTCAGTTCGACTGTGGTATCCGCGATTTCGATCTGATTACCCTGCTCCCAACCTATTTGTTGAGTGGTACAACCCACCATTAACGCCACACCGAGTGATAGCACTGCTAACTTTTTCATTTGATTCACCTTTGTCGTTACGAGTGGTGTTGCAACCATTCTTTCAAGATTTGAATATCATTTTCATACTCATTCTTAATTTCTTCAACCCAATCATCGATATTTTCCCACCACGTAGGGAAGTCTGGCGACTGCGCCTTCTGCGCGACACTTTGGATATGTTTCAAACCAATTGAGCCTGCGGCGCCTTTAATCTTATGAGCTTCTGAAACAATGCCGTCCTGATGCTTGGCGATCATATTTGAATCAAGCACTTGCAAATACTCAGGCATCATATCTTCAAACATCTCAATACTGCTTAACACTGGCTCAGGTCCAACGATACCGACATAGGACTCAAGCATATCCAGATCGAGAATACGTGAGTAAATCTCTCCCCCCTCTACAACCACTTCTGGCTCAACTGCTTGTTGAACTGCTGGCTCACTGTCCCCCTGAGTAAATTTAGCCAGGACATCTTGCACTGCCGTCACCGATAACGGTTTACTGATCGCGTCGTCCATGCCTTTGTCGAGATACTCTTGCTTGTTCTTAAGCACGTTCGCTGTCAGCGCAACCAATGGTGGTAGGTCGGAATAGGTTCGTCTAAAGTATTCCGCAACATCAAAACCAGTCATATCCGGCAACTGGATATCAAGGAAGACTAAGTCATAGATTTCCGGATCAAACATCTCCATCGCTTCCATTCCTGTCATGGCAACAGAGACTTCATGGCCCATGCTTTCCAGTAACGAGCGGGCCACGGTAATGTTTAGTTCAATATCCTCAACCATAAAGATATTGAGCTCTTGCGACTGAGCTGGTGCAGCCACTTGCAACTCTTGATCGTTTGCCAGTGGCACACAAATCGTCACAGTAAATGTGCTACCAAATCCTTCTTCACTCGACACCGTAATGTCGCCATCCATCATATTGATTAACTGCTTAGAAACCGCCAGACCGATACCTGTACCGACGGCGTGAAGGTTGTCTTTACCGGACTTAACCTGATAGTACATAGCAAAGATCTTCTCTAGCTCAGCTTCTGGAATACCAATGCCGCTATCTTCAATTTCCATCGTGATATGAGCGTGCTCGTCAGTCACTTCTGAGCTAACCGTCATCACCACGCCACCCTCTTTGGTAAACTTCATCGCGTTACTGATAAGGTTCCAGAGCACCTGACGCAGACGCGTCGCATCCACTTCTATTGCACTTGGCAATTCGCTGAGGCGTTCCAAATCAAAGCGTAGACCTTTTTGCGAAGCCATCAGCGCCGAGATACTTTCCATTTCGGCGACAAACTCTTCAAAGTTGAGTGTCGATGGGAAAAGCTCCAGTTTACGGCGGTCGAATTTATCCATATCGATAATATCGTTAAAGATATTGCCTAAGGTGATGGCACTGACGTTAATGGTCTGCATATGATTACGTTGCTCTTCAGTGAGCTGGGTATCAAGCAGCATACGACTCAAACCAACGATACCATTCAGAGGTGTACGCAGCTCGTGACTGATAGTCGATATAAAGGTGGTTTTGTCACGACTGGCTTTTTCTAACGACTCTTCGTGGCGTTTGCGCTCAGTGATATCACGCCCAAAACCGACCAAACCGAGGTGACGCCCCTCTTTACTGTAGAAAGGTACTTTACGCAATTCAAAGTAGTTCTTATGGCCATCAGGATACTCAAGCCACTGTTCATAAGTGAGTGTCTGGTTATCAGAGAAGACTTTTTGGTCGGTATCGACAATTTGTTGCGCGACTTCTTTGCTGTAGACATCCCAAGGAGTAAGACCGACTAGCTGACTCTCTTTTTTGCCAGTTAGCTCTTCCATAGCGCGGTTACAGCCGGAGAATACCCCGTCAGCATTTCGGTAGTAGATCAAATCCGGTGAGGCATCGATAAAGGAGCGCAGAAGGGCAGTTCTTTCCGCCAACTCTACCTGAGTTTTTTCACGCTGGTAGACCTCATCTTCAAGATCTTTCATTGCTTCTTCACGGGCTTCTTCCGCTTTAATCCGCTCCTCAATCTCTTGATTAAGCTTAGCAATATTCTGTTGTAGCTTATGATTAAGTTCCTGATCTCGCGAACGCATGTCTTTGAGTTTAGAGACTAATTTGGAGAGGCGTTGACGTGACTCTTCGAGCTGATCGACGACGACTGACAGAAAGTAAACCGCCCAGGGAGTGATTAATAAACCAAAGAAAACTGAGCGTACGATGTCGATATCATCGACGTGCCCACTTAAGACAAGAGTAATACCTACCTGGACAACAACGGCGAGTGCCACTAAAGCCAGAGCAAGGAGAATAGAAAAACGCAGGATGCCCAGTTTAACTAACAGATCGACATAATACTGAGCAAGATTTTTAATCGGCTTCATTGAGAACTCCGCGCGGTAACAGTAGCTAAATCTTACCTGTTTTAGCTACTGACAGCTAAAAGAATCCTTACATTAGAAAGCGTTAATTCTCTGATGTGTGATGCACACAGGTTTGGTTTCGACCGTTAGCTTTGGCTTGATAAAGTGCGCTATCTGCCAGGGCGATAATGGTTTCGCTACTTGTCATCGGTTGAGGGACAATAGAAACCAAACCGATACTGGTCGTGATCTGATTGGAGATCTTAGACTTCCTGTGTTCAAGCCCAAGTGCAGCAACCCCTTCATGGATGCGCTTAGCGACCTGTAACGCCCCTTCCGTAGTAGTATTTGGCAGAATAAAACCAAACTCTTCACCACCGTAACGGGCAACACAGTCACTGGAGCGAGTAAGCACCTTTTTGAACACTTCACCGACCTTGATTAAGGCATCATCACCGCGTTGGTGGCCGTAGAAGTCGTTATAGCCTTTGAAATAGTCAATATCACACAGGATAACTGTCAGCGGCTGCTGTTCACGAATATGTAGGTGCCACAAGGTTTCAAGTTGCTCATCGAAGCGACGACGGTTGGAGATCTGGGTCAGTCCATCAATGAAACTTAAGCGCTCTAACTCCTGGTTGGCCTCTTCCAGTTTTTGCTCTGCCAGATAACGCTCAGAGACATCCCGGGCCATTATCAGTACCCCATTGGTACCAGAGGCAGGATCTCTGAATGGCGATTTCACAACGTCATACCAAATGTATTCTCCATTGCTGCTAATCACGCGGTCGATATAACGTAGCGATTTACCTTCATAGAGAACTTTATGGTCTGTTTCAGACAGACGTTGATAGCTTTCGTTTGGAATCACGTCTTGTAGACGTTTACCAATCAGATCATTAACTTCGGAGATACCTAACGCTTTGACGAACGGCAAATTACACGCTTGATAAACCATGTTTTCATTAAAGATACCAATCGAGTCAGGGCTAGATTCAAGGATGTTTTGTAAGATTGTATCCCGCTGAGCCAACGCAACTTCGGTATCTTTACGCTTTTCCATCTCGTCGCGTAAGTTCTTCTGCATGTCGTGCCAGTCAGTCACATCATGGCTAATACCGATCGTGCCTAACTTCTCACCATCCGAAGACAGCAGGATATTTTGGTAACTTTCTAACAAACAGCTTCGACCGTCAGGTGTCACTGTCCAGCGTCGTTTACTAGCACGACCTTTAATCACACCTTGAATATCCGCCGCCCCTTCCTCTTCGCGGTTATGCCAAAAACGCTGAAAAGAGCGGTTGGTTGAAATGATTTTACCGTCATTGTTTTTGATAAAGACCAGTTCGGATAAGTTATCAAAGGCACTTTTAACCATGGTCAGCGAGTTAATCTCTTTCTTCAACTCCATATCCGTTAAGTGGTGAGGAGAAAAATAGAGTAACCAGGTCGCGCGGCGACGATAGATCGTCTTATGACCAGACACATCCAGCTTTACCGCCCGACTCTCTGAAATCGGCCAACTTAACATGTGTGCGGAGAAGCGCTTACCAGCAAAAGGAGAAGTAATAGAGAGAAGGAACTGAGGCGTAACCAAACTCGGCAGCATAAAGCTTTTACCTACTTTGCGTACGCCTAGTAACTGATTTGCCGCAGGGTTGGCGAGCAGGAGCTCACCTGTCTTACTGTCGACCAAAAGCAACGCATTTGGCGTTGTCTCAAGCAATTCAATTAAGTGAGATTGATTCTTAGCGTAAATGGCAATTGCCGCCAAAGTAGCAAGTAGGATGACTACAAAGTCAAAACCATGCCCGTGGGTGCTATCCCACAACCAAACCAATACTTGCTCCATTTAAAAACTCTAACTTAATTATTTATCTTTTATAAGGGTACAAAAGATATCAGCTTATTGCTTAATAATCAGCCTTTAATATCGGCTTTGTGTATACAAATGGTTGAGCTATCAAGGAGCCTTGTGCCCCCAGTTGATGTAGTGAACGACCAATCTCTGTCATCGCTAACCATCGGTTTTCACACCAAAGTGGTGCTAACAGAGTTGGACGACGCGCCGCAGATGAAACCCTATGATAAATCACCTCAGGTGGCGTCATGCGGATCAGCTCACTAGCGATGGAGACATACTCTTCTAGTTCTGGGGCTGCAAGTTTACCTGCTTTCCACGCTTTAGCCATGGTACTTCCCTCAACAATATGCAAACCATGCAGTTTAATACCGTCAGTCCCTACCTCCAGAACCTGCTGCATAGTCGCGATATTGTCCTGGCGCGTCTCTTTAGGTAAACCAACAATCAAATGGGTACACACCTTAATACCAAGCGCCCGCGCACGACGGGTGATCTCTGCATAGCATTCGAAATCATGGCCTCGATTAATTCGCTTCAGGGTATGGTTGTTTGCTGTCTGTAAGCCAAGCTCAAGCCAGATCTCATAGCCTTGCTCGACGTAACCTGCCAGCAATTCAAGAACCGAATCTGGAACACAATCCGGTCGGGTACCAACACACAACCCAACGATATCTGCAGCTTCAAGGGCTTGCTCATACATGTTCTTCAGCACCTGTACTTCAGCATAGGTGCTGGTATAAGCCTGAAAATAAGCGAGATAGCGTTTTGCTCGTGTAATCTCTCCTGCTCGGTCAGTTAACTGGTCATGGATGCTTTTTATCTGAGCTTCTTCATCAGCAAACGATGCCACATTACAAAATGTGCAGCCGCCACGACCAATCGTGCCATCTCGGTTCGGGCAGCTAAAACCACCGTGCAAAGTCAGCTTGTGAACTTTCTCGCCATATCTTCTTTGTAAGTCTTGGCCAATGGTGTTGACCAGTTCGTGAAGTTGCATCTTTACCCTTAAGCCAAATCGAAATAAATATCATTAAGATCTATGTAATTTAATTACAATCTTGAAAGCAATTTGGGAAGGAATGTAACGATTTCAAACAGGATAGGAGTTAAGCAAAGTCAATAAACATGCAGAAAATATGTGCCTCAAGCAAATTGTTAAGCAAAAGTTAAACATATTATCTATTTATAACGCAAAAAAACTGGGCAACAAGGACGAGTTTTGATTGCATTTTGTGCTGACTAAATTGTAGGATACTTACAGATTTTGCTACTTTTTGTATTTTTTTATTACATTTAAATGTGGCAAAACATCGGTGAACTCCTACTCCCACCTATATAAATCACTAGATTGTGATAATAAAAAACTGGATTTCACCAAGGATTGTTTTTCTCGCAATATTTTTCCGCGAGAGACGGAATGGAATCAAAGTCGCCCAGCTAGGCTGACTTCGAATCATAAAAATAAAGGACAGGACGTAGAACTAGTTTCGACTAGCCCACTTGCGCCTATTTGAACTGGAAGGATGTATCCATGGTAGATAGAGAGCAAATTTCACAAGGTCTATACACTCCCGAGTTGGAGCATGACGCTTGTGGTATCGGTTTTGTTGCTCACCTAAAAAACCGCAAATCGCACGACGTAGTAACGCAAGCACTTGATATGCTTGCCCGAATGGAGCACCGTGGTGGTCAAGGATGTGATCCTTGCTCGGGCGACGGCGCTGGTATCTTGCTACAAAAACCACACGAATTTCTGTTAGAAGAAGCCGTTAAGCTTGGTATCAAGCTCCCTTCTTTCGAGAAATATGGTGTTGGTGTGGTGCTTTTCCCTAAAGACGAACACAAACGCGCTCAGTGTCGTGACATTCTAGAACGCAATGCACAACGACTAGAGCTTGATGTTATCGGCTATCGTGTACTGCCAACTGATAACTCAATGATCGGTGCTGACCCACTAAGCACTGAACCTCAATTTGAACACGTATTTATTTCTGGTGGTCCGGGCATTACGCCTGAAGAGCTAGAGCGTAAACTGTACGTACTACGTAACTACACGGTTCGAGTATGTCTGGAGAGTGTGTCTAACATTGGTGATGATTTCTACATCAACTCAATGTCATACAAAACGCTTGTTTACAAAGGCCAGCTAACGACAGAGCAAGTACCTCAGTACTTCCTTGACCTTCAGAATCCAACTATGGTGACAGCGCTTGCGCTCGTTCACTCTCGTTTCTCAACCAACACCTTCCCGAAATGGCGTTTGGCTCAGCCTTTCCGTTACATTGCACACAATGGTGAAATCAACACTGTACGCGGTAACCTGAACTGGATGAAAGCGCGTGAAGCGATCATTGAATCAGATCTCTTTACTCAGGCAGAGATCGATATGCTGCTGCCAATCTGTCAGGAAGGTAGCTCTGACTCATCTAACTTCGATATGGCGCTAGAGCTATTAGTTCTTTCTGGCCGTACCTTGCCACATGCGTTAATGATGATGATTCCTGAAGCATGGCAAGAAAACAAAAACATGGACCCAACACGTCGTGCGTTCTACCAGTACCACGCTAACGTAATGGAACCATGGGATGGTCCGGCATCAGTCTGTTTCACCGACGGCGTACAAGTAGGTGCAACTCTTGACCGTAACGGTCTGCGCCCTTCTCGCTACACAGTGACTAAAGATGACTTCCTGGTCATGGCATCTGAGTCTGGTGTTGTTGATATTGCACCAGAGAACGTGGAGTTCCGTGGTCGTCTACAACCAGGCCGTATCTTTGTTGCTGACCTGGAGCAAGGTCGCATTATTTCTGACGAAGAAGTGAAAGACGGTATTGCGAGTGCGCAGCCGTACGAGAAATGGGTTGAAGAGAACCTGCTTAGTCTGAAGAAACTTCCGGACGCAACCAACGAATTCAACCAACCTTCTCCAGAGAAGCTACTCCACAAGCAGCAAGCATTTGGTGTCAGCTCTGAGGAAGTGAACGAAATCATCGTACCTATGGCAAAAGATGGCAAAGAGCCTCTGTCTGCTATGGGTGCTGACTGGCCACTGGCGATTCTTTCGCACCAGTCACAGCATCTTTCAAACTACTTTAAACAGCTATTTGCTCAGGTAACTAACCCGCCAATCGACCCGATTCGTGAGCGTATGGTTATGTCACTGAATACTTACCTTGGTAAGGATCAGAACCTACTCGCTGAGTCACCAGAGCACTGTCAGAAAGTAGAGCTTGAATCGCCAGTTTTATCTAACTCTGAACTTGAAAAGCTGCGTGCTATCGATAACGAGCATCTTCAAGCTAAGACGCTAGATATCGTATTCCAGGCAAGTGAAGACGAAGGCAAACTAGAGCGAGCTCTTAAACGAATCTGTCAATACGCTGAAGACGCGGTTATCGATGGTTACTCAATCATCCTACTAACTGACCGAGCGGTTAACTCTAACCATGCCGCTATTCCTGCAATGCTGGCAGTTGGCGCTGTTCACCACCACCTGATTCGTAAAGGTCTGCGTGCGAAGTGTGACATCGTAGTAGAGACAGGTGACGCTCGTGAGACACACCATTTTGCCACTCTGGTTGGTTATGGTGCGAACGCAGTTAACCCGTATCTGGTTATCGAAACTATGGTCGAGCTGCAACGCACTAAGAAACTTGACCCAGAGACCAACATCCGCGAACTATTCGATAACTACCGTAAAGCAATCAACGGTGGTCTACTGAAGATCTTCTCGAAGATGGGTATCTCTACACTGCAGTCTTACCACGGTGCGCAGATCTTTGAAGCACTTGGTATCAGCAAATCTGTAGTCGATAAATACTTCACGGGTACAGTTTCACGTATCCAGGGTCTGACTATCGACGATATCGCTAAAGAAGTACTTGTTCGTCACCGTATCGGCTTCCCGACTCGTGAAATCCCAGTACAGGTACTTGATGTTGGTGGTGTATATCAGTGGAAGCAGCGTGGTGAGAAACACCTGTTTAACCCTGAAACTATTTCACTACTACAACAGTCAACACGTAACAAAGACTACGCTCAGTTCAAGCAATACGCGAAAGCCGTTGATGATCAGGGTGATAACGCAGCAACGCTACGTAGTCAGCTAGACTTTGTTAAGAACCCTGCGGGTTCAGTTCCACTTGAAGAAGTAGAGCCAATCGAAAACATCCTTAAGCGCTTTGCGACAGGTGCAATGTCATTCGGTTCTATCTCATACGAAGCGCACTCTACCCTTGCAGTGGCGATGAACCGCATCGGCGCGAAGTCGAACTCTGGTGAAGGTGGTGAAGACCCAACTCGTTTCGAACGTAAAGAAAACGGCGATTGGGAACGCTCTGCAATCAAACAGGTTGCGTCAGGCCGCTTCGGTGTTACCTCTTACTACCTGACTAACGCAGATGAATTACAAATCAAGATGGCTCAGGGTGCGAAGCCAGGTGAAGGTGGTCAGCTACCTGGTGATAAGGTTGATGACTGGATCGGTGCAACTCGTCACTCGACTCCGGGCGTTGGTCTAATCTCGCCACCGCCACACCACGATATCTACTCAATCGAAGATTTGGCTCAGCTAATCTACGACCTGAAGAATGCTAACCGTGCTGGCCGTGTAAACGTCAAACTGGTATCGGAAGCAGGTGTCGGTACTATCGCATCAGGCGTAGCGAAAGCGAAAGCTGACGTGGTACTTATCGCAGGTTTCGATGGCGGTACAGGCGCATCACCGATGTCTTCGATTCGCCACACTGGTCTGCCTTGGGAGCTGGGCTTGGCGGAAACGCACCAGACACTACTGAAAAACGGTCTGCGTAACCGTATCGTTGTTCAGTCTGATGGTCAGATGAAAACGCCTCGCGACCTTGCAGTAGCAACACTACTTGGTGCAGAAGAATGGGGTGTAGCAACAGCAGCACTTGTTGTTGAAGGCTGTATCATGATGCGTAAGTGTCATAAGAACACCTGTCCTGTTGGTATCGCGACTCAGAACAAGACGCTACGTGAACGCTTTGATGGCCGCGTAGAAGACGTAGTGACATTCTTCCAGTACATGGCTGAAGGTCTGCGTGAAGTGATGGCTGAACTAGGTTTCCGCACTATCGATGAGATGGTTGGTCAATCGCACAAACTGAAAGTTCGTGAAGATATCGGCCACTGGAAATATAAGAACCTGGATCTGTCACCAGTTCTGCACATCGAGCAAGCTCGTGATGAAGATGGTATCTACAACCAAACACAACAGAACCACAACCTCGAGCAGGTTCTGGACCGTCAGTTGATTCAGGCTGCTATTCCGGCGCTTGAAAAAGGTGAAGCAGTTAATGCTGAATTCCCAATCATCAACACGGACCGTTCGGCTGGTACCATGCTGTCGAACGAAATCTCTAAAGTGTACAAAGACCAAGGCCTACCTCAGCCTATGAACGTGAAGTTCAACGGCTCTGCAGGTCAGTCATTCGGTGCATTCCTGGCTAAGGGCGTTAAGTTCGAAGTGGAAGGTGATGCGAATGACTACTGGGGTAAAGGTCTGTCTGGCGGTACGCTTGTGCTTTACCCAGATGCGAAATCGACCATTGTTGCTGAAGATAACATTGTCGTCGGTAACGTCTGTTTCTACGGTGCAACATCAGGTGAGTCGTACATCCGCGGCATGGCTGGTGAGCGCTTCTGTGTACGTAACTCAGGTGCCAAAGTTGTTGTTGAAGGTGTTGGCGACCACGGCTGTGAATACATGACCGGTGGTGTTGCTGTCATCCTTGGCTCAACAGGTCGTAACTTTGCCGCAGGTATGAGTGGCGGTGTGGCTTACGTATGGGACAAAGCGGGTGATTTCGAAACCAAGCTTAACCCAGAGCTAGTGGACTTAGATCCAATTGAGCAAGAAGATCGCGATCTTCTGCTAGAGATGCTGACTAAACATGTCGAGTTCACAGGAAGTGAAGTTGCTCAGTCTTTCCTAGATAACTTTGAAGCAAGCCTAGCCTCTCTGGTTAAGGTAATGCCGCGCGATTACAAAGCGGTTCTTCAAAAACGTAAAGCGGAAGCAGCGCAGGCACAAACGGAAGAAGTGGAGGCAGTATAATGGGTAAGCCTACTGGATTTTTAGAACATGGTCGCGAGCTTCCAAAGAAGCTCGACCCATCAGTTCGTATTGAAGACAACAAAGAGTTCGTTCTTAACGAAGAGTTTGGTGACAAGATCAACACTCAGGCTTCTCGTTGTATGGACTGTGGTGTTCCTTTCTGTCACAGCGGTTGTCCGATTGGTAACATCATCCCTGAATTTAATGACGCGGTTTACCGTGACAGCTGGGAAGAGGCGTGGAACATCCTAAGTTCTACCAACAATTTCCCTGAATTTACAGGTCGTGTTTGCCCATCTCCTTGTGAGAGCGCGTGTGTTCTGGGTATCAACCAAGACCCAATCACCATCTGTAATATCGAGAAAACCATTGTAGAAACTGCGTACCGTGAAGGGTACGCAAAACCTAAAACACCTCGTTCGCGCACAGGTAAGACGGTAGCTATCATCGGTTCTGGTCCTGCAGGCCTTGCAGCAGCAGAGCAGTTGAACAGTGCTGGTCACTCCGTCACTGTATTCGAGCGTGACGAAAAGGTTGGTGGCCTGCTGCGTTTCGGAATCCCTGATTTCAAACTGGGCATGGACGTGATTGATCGTAAGATCAACCTGATGGCTGAAGCTGGCGTAGAATTCAAGGTTAACCAGCATATTGGTGTTGACGTTAACGCTCAGCAATTACGTCAGGAATTCGATGTGGTTCTGCTCACTGGCGGTTCAACCGTTCCTCGTGATTTGCCAGTACCTGGCCGTGAGCTGAAGGGTGTTCACTTTGCTATGGAATTCCTTGGTCAGAACAACCGTCGTGCTAACGATATGGATCTGAAAGGTGAGGAAATTCACGCTAAAGACAAGCATGTTGTCGTGATCGGTGGTGGTGACACAGGTTCTGACTGTGTGGGTACTTCAAACCGTCACAAAGCAGCAAGCGTCACTCAGGTTGAGATCATGCCGATCCCACCAGAGAAGCGTCCGGCAAATATGCCTTGGCCACAGTACCCAATGATCATGAAAACAACCACTTCGCACGAAGAGGGTTGTGAACGTCATTGGAACATCCTGACTAAAGAGTTTATCGGCAACGATAAAGGTCAAGTTACTGGTTTGCGTATTGCAGATATCGTATGGCAAGACGCCAAACCGGGTGAGCGTCCTGGGTTTGAAGAAGTGGCTAATTCAGAGCGCATCATTCCATGTGATATGGCCTTCCTGGCAATGGGCTTCTTACACCCAGAGCCAACCGGTGTACTGGCACAGTTAGATATCAAGCTTGATGAGCGCGGCAACGTAGCAACTGATGGTTTTGCAACTAACCAGAAAGGCGTTTTCGCAGCAGGTGATATGCGTACTGGTCAGTCTCTGGTTGTTCGTTGTATCAACGAAGGTCGTGAGTGTGCAATTGCTATTGATGATTACCTAATGGGTAACTCAAATCTTGAAGCAAAAGCAGACTCATTAATGCTCTCTGCATAGAGTTAACCACCTGGATGACAAATTTTATTAGATTCTAGGTGGTTTCAAATAACCAAACATTCCTTCCAAACTTTTCCAGTTGACCAGTACATTGTGCTGGTCTTTTTTATTTCTCCGACATCCGAATGTTGCAAAATTGTAACAATCAAAAATCTAACCATCTGAATTATATAGACAATTACAGCGTAATCCGTGGTAAATCGTATATTGGCGTGATTTTCCACCAAGAACTTGACCTTTTGCATAATAACCTATACGTTGTGAAGTCGATGAAAATGAATTCGTCTAATTTTGTTAAATGTTTTAATAGCATTTAATGCATATCTATACGATATATAACAATTAAAATGAATAGTTAGTCATACATACCAACCCTTTTGATGTTGGTAGTTCTGTCGGGATGACAGAGAAGCAAAGGGAGAATTGCAATGGCTCTATACGATCCTAGTCTCGAGAAAGATAACTGTGGATTTGGCTTAATTGCACATATGGAAGGTGAGCCAAGTCACAAACTGGTACGCACCGCAATTTCAGCACTTGATCGCATGACCCACCGTGGCGGCATCGCAGCTGATGGAAAAACGGGTGATGGTTGTGGTCTGTTACTACAAAAACCCGACTCTTATCTACGTCTGATAGCTGAAGAGAATGGCTTTAAACTTGGTAAGCAATATGCCGTTGGCATGATTTTCTTTAACCAAGATCCAGTCAAAGCCCAGCAAGCAAAAGACATCATTAATCAAGAACTTGCCCAAGAAACTCTGACAGTATCTGGCTGGCGTGAAGTGCCAACCAATTCTGCAGTATTAGGTCCAATTGCGGCAGATTCTTTACCTAACATTCAACAAGTTTTCATTTCAGCTCCTGCAGGCTGGCGTGAACGCGATATCGAACGACGCCTCTATATTGCCCGTCGTCGTATCGAGAAGCAGATTGTTGATGATAGCGAATTCTATATTTGTAGCCTATCCACTCAGGTAATGGTCTACAAAGGCTTATGTATGCCAGCCGACCTGCCAAGGTTCTATCTGGATTTAGCAGACCTGCGCATGGAGTCGGCTATCTGTCTGTTCCACCAGCGTTTTTCTACCAACACCCAGCCACGCTGGCCATTAGCTCAACCGTTCAGATATCTGGCTCACAACGGCGAAATCAACACCATCCAAGGTAACAGACAGTGGGCTCGAGCACGTGCCTACAAGTTCTCGTCACCACTATTACCGGACTTACAGACAGCAGCCCCATTTGTAAATGAGACAGGTTCAGACTCATCAAGTCTGGATAACATGCTCGATCTGTTCTTAGCTGGTGGTATGGATGTCTTCCGTGCCATGCGTATGCTGGTTCCACCTGCATGGCAAAACCACCCGGACATGGATCCTGACCTACGCGCTTTCTACGATTTCAACTCTAAGCACATGGAACCATGGGATGGTCCTGCAGGTATCGTCCTCTCAGATGGTCGTTACGCTGCGTGTAACCTTGACCGAAATGGTTTACGTCCGGCTCGATACGTTATTACTAAAGACAAGTTGATTACCCTCGCCTCTGAAGTTGGTATCTGGGATTACGCCCCGGATGAAGTTGCAGAGAAAGGCCGTGTTGGCCCAGGTGAGCTCCTGGTTGTCGATACCCGTCGCGGCAAGCTTTGGCAGTCGAGTGAGATCGATAATGACCTTAAAGGACGTCACCCATATCGTGAATGGATGGAGAACAATGTCCATAAACTAACCCCATTCTCGCAGCTCTCTGAAGAGAAAGTCGGTGAACGTAGCTTCGATGATGACCAGCTAAAGACTTACCAAAAGCAATTTGCGATGAGCAATGAGGAAGTCGATCAGGTTCTTCGTGTCCTTGGTGATATGGGACAGGAAGCCGTCGGCTCAATGGGTGATGATACGCCAATGGCGGTATTATCTTCGAAGGAGAGATTGGTCACTGACTACTTCCGTCAGAAGTTTGCTCAGGTAACCAACCCACCGATTGACCCGTTAAGGGAAAAACATGTTATGTCTCTGGCCACCAGTATTGGTCAGGAAATGAACGTGTTCTGTGAAACTGATGGTCACGCTCACCGTGTGACATTTGACTCCCCTGTTCTGCTCTATTCAGACATGCAACAATTGCTTAATCTGAGTGACGAGCACTACCGTAGCACAGTACTTGATATCAACTATGATCCTGAAGATAAGGATCTGGAACAGGCAATCCTGGATCTGTGTGATCAGGCAGAACAAGCGGTTCGCGAAGGTACGGTTCTGGTTGTCCTTTCGGATAAGACATTGCTAAAAGGCCGACTGCCTATCCCGGCTGCGATGGCTGTTGGTGCAGTACAAAGCCGTTTGATCGATGCCAATCTTCGTTGTGATGCCAACATTATCGCAGAGACAGGCACGGTCAGAGATCCGCACCAGTTTGCGGTCTTGCTTGGCTTTGGTGCCACCGCGGTTTACCCATATCTGGCTTATGAAGCACTCGCCAAAGTCATTGATGATGGCGCTCTGACCAAGAGCTACCGTCAAGTGATGCAGAACTATCAAAACGGCATCAACAAAGGCTTATACAAGATCATGTCGAAGATGGGTATCTCTACGGTTGCTTCCTACCGCTGCTCACAACTATTTGAAGCAGTGGGTCTGAGTCAGGACGTAGTGGACCTGTGCTTTAAAGGCGTCACTACCCGCATTCAGGGCGCCAACTTCGAAGACTTCGAGCAGGATCTCTACAACCTGTCTCGCAAAGCCTGGGCGAAGCGCAAACCTATCGACCACGGCGGACTGTTAAAATATGTCCATGGTGGTGAATATCACGCCTACAACCCAGATGTCGTCGGCACCCTGCAGCTAGCGGTGAAATCTGGTGAGAGTTCTGACTACCAGAGCTTCGCCAAGCAAGTGAACGATCGCCCTGTCGCTATGTTGCGAGATCTGATGCAACTGAAGAAGTCTCAGACTCCGTTGCCGTTAGAGAAAATTGAGCCAAGTACTGAACTATTCAAACGCTTTGACTCTGCAGCGATGTCGATTGGTGCCCTGAGCCCTGAAGCTCACGAAGCACTGGCAACGGCAATGAACCGTTTAGGTGGTTACTCTAACTCAGGTGAAGGTGGTGAAGATCCAAGACGCTTTGGTACCGAGCGAAACTCGCGTATTAAACAGATCGCTTCTGGCCGTTTTGGTGTTACACCACACTACCTGACTAACGCAGATGTGCTGCAGATTAAGGTTGCACAAGGCGCTAAACCAGGTGAAGGCGGACAGCTACCGGGACACAAGGTTACCGCTGAAATCGCTAAGCTGCGTTACTCAGTGCAAGGGGTGACACTCATCTCTCCACCGCCGCACCACGATATTTACTCAATCGAAGATTTAGCTCAGCTGATTTTCGACCTTAAACAGGTAAACCCGAAGGCATTGGTTTCAGTCAAGCTGGTCTCTGAGCCGGGTGTTGGCACCATTGCGACAGGTGTTGCCAAGGCTTATGCCGATTTAATCACCATCTCAGGTTACGACGGTGGTACAGCAGCAAGCCCACTCACGTCAGTTAAGTATGCTGGTAGCCCGTGGGAACTTGGTCTGGCAGAAACCCAGCAGGCACTCGTCGCGAATGGACTGCGCCATAAAATTCGTCTTCAAGTTGATGGCGGATTGAAGACCGGTCTTGATGTGGTAAAAGCCGCTATTCTTGGTGCTGAAAGCTTCGGCTTTGGTACTGCGCCTATGGTAGCAATGGGATGTAAGTTCCTGCGCATATGTCACCTGAATAACTGTGCTACCGGTGTAGCAACACAAGATGACACCTTGCGTAAAGAGTACTTCAAAGGCTTACCAGAAATGGTCATGAACTACTTCATTGGCCTGGCTGACGAAGTGCGTGAACTCCTTGCTCAACTTGGTGTGGAGAAGCTTACTGACCTTATAGGCCGTACCGATCTGCTTGAAGCGGTAGAAGGTCTGACTGCGAAACAGAGCAAACTCGATCTCTCTAACATTCTGGAAGCACCTGTCTCTCCACAGGGACATCCGCTTTACTGGACGGAGCCAAACGCCCCATTCGATAAAGCCGAGCTCAACCAGAAAATTTATGACGATGCGATTGAAGCAATAGAAGCCAAACAGTCTGCTGATTTCTTCTATAACGTGATTAACACTGACCGTTCAATCGGTGCCCGCCTGTCGGGTGAAATCGCCAAACGCTACGGCAACCAGGGTATGGCAGCAAATCCAATTAAGCTGCACTTGGATGGTACTGCTGGTCAGTCATTTGGTGTATGGAATGCAGGCGGGGTTGAACTCTATCTGACTGGTGATGCCAACGACTATGTAGGTAAAGGCATGGCTGGCGGTAAGATCAGTATCAAGCCGCACCAGGGGACGGCGTTTAACTGTAATGAAGCGACCATCATTGGTAACACCTGTTTGTACGGTGCTACAGGTGGAAAACTCTTTGCTGCAGGTACAGCGGGCGAACGTTTTGGCGTACGTAACTCTGGCACTATTGCCGTGATTGAAGGTGCTGGCGATAACGCTTGTGAGTACATGACCGGCGGTATTGTCGCGATATTGGGTGCAACAGGGGTTAACTTTGGTGCTGGTATGACGGGTGGATTCGCTTATGTGCTTGATGAGAACGAAGAGTTCGAGGGACGCGTAAACCAAGAGTCAGTAGAAGCCGTTGCTCTGTCTGATCTCTACATTCACCAGGAGCACCTGCGTGGCCTAATCGCGGAACACTTAGAAGAAACTGGCTCGGTACATGCTGAGAATATCCTGGCGAACTTTGATGAATGGATTCCGAAGTTCTATCTGGTTAAGCCTCAGGCAGCAGATCTCAATACTCTGCTGGGTCATCAAAGCCGTAGTGCCGCAGAACTTCGCGTTCAAGCACAGTAATCATGGAGGATGTTTGAATCATGAGCCAGAACGTATACCAATTTATCGATGTCCAACGCGTTGATCCAGCGAAAAAACCAATCAAAATTCGTAAGATCGAATTCGTTGAGATTTATGAACCCTTTACTAAGCAGCAGGCAACGGCTCAGGCTGACCGCTGTTTAGATTGTGGTAACCCTTACTGTGAATGGAAATGTCCCGTTCATAACTACATCCCTCAATGGCTAAAACTCGCCAACGAGGGGCGCATTATCGAAGCGGTAGAGCTTTCTCACCAGACTAACAGTCTTCCAGAAGTGTGTGGCCGAGTATGTCCGCAGGATCGCCTATGTGAAGGTTCTTGTACTCTGAATGAAGACTTCGGCGCGGTAACCATCGGTAACATTGAAAAATATATTACTGATAAAGCATTTGAGATGGGCTGGAAGCCAGACATGTCAAAGGTTGTCTGGACAGATAAGAAGGTCGCGATTATCGGTGCCGGACCAGCAGGTCTCGCCGCCGCAGATATCTTAGTCCGCAACGGTGTGAAACCAGTTGTCTTCGACCGTTACCCTGAAATTGGTGGCCTGCTCACCTTCGGTATCCCTTCATTCAAACTGGAGAAAGGTGTGATGGAAAACCGTCGCCGAGTATTCAGTGAAATGGGGGTCGAATTCCGCTTAGGTGTTGAAGTTGGTAAAGACATTGAGATGCAGCAGCTTGTTGATGAGTACGATGCGGTGTTCTTAGGTGTCGGTACCTACAAAAACATGCGTGCAGGACTCGCAAACGAAGAAGCTCCTGGTGTTTACGATGCACTACCCTTCCTTATCTCCAATACTTACAAAGTAATGGAACTACCTAGCGAAGAGTCATTTATCGATATGGCTGGTCAGAAAGTCGTTGTACTAGGTGGTGGTGACACTGCAATGGACTGTGTCCGAACTTCTATCCGTCAGGGTGCTTCGAATGTAATTTGTGCTTATCGTCGTGATGAAGCCAATATGCCTGGCTCTCGCCGTGAGGTGAAGAATGCAAAAGAGGAAGGGGTTAACTTTATGTTTAACCTGCAGCCTCTTGGTATAGAAGTTGATGCAAGCGGTAAAATATCAGGAGTGAAAGTGGTCAAGACCGCTTTAGGTGAACCTGATGAAGCAGGTCGTCGCCGACCACAACCTGTCGAAGGAAGTGAGCACGTACTTGAAGCCGATGCCGTCATCATGGCATTTGGTTTCCAACCCCACCAGATGTCATGGCTAACACCGTTTGGTGTAGACCTTGATGAGTGGGGCCGTATTAAAGCGCCATTGGATCAAGAGTTTATGTTCCAGACCAGCAACAAAAAAATCTTTGCTGGCGGTGATGCGGTACGAGGCTCTGATTTAGTGGTGACCGCCATCGATGAAGGGCGCAAAGCCGCCGAAGGTATTCTCGACTTCCTAGAGGTTTAACCTCTCAGAAAACAAAAAAGGATCCAAAGTTTGGATCCTTTTTTTATTTAAAACATATAATTATCTGACAAAGTTCCAATGATAAGGATCCGAAATGAAACAGGGAGCTCTCCTTTCCTTAACCCTAATCACTTTAACTGCATGTAGCCAAGGAGTGACAACCATGACAGACCGTACTTCTCAGCCTTGCGGAGATAAACCTAACTGTGTCTCAACTCAGGATACCAGAGAGAAGCACCAGCTTGCGCCTTTCACCCTTGCGGACAATACCACTCTTGACGCTATTGAAGCAGTAGCCTTGCAACTGCCTGGCGCAAAAACCGCAGTCAAGGAGCAAGGTTATCTTCGTATTGAGTGTACGTCCAAGATCATGCGTTTCGTCGATGATTTAGAGCTAAGAGTTGAAGGCAACACATTACTGGTTCGCTCTGAGTCAAGAGTTGGCTATTCAGATTTCGGTGTTAACCGTAAGCGTGCAGACATGCTACGAGAGTTGCTGAATGAAAATGGTCTGATCGAATAATCACGGCCATAGTACAGATACAAAAAAACCGAAGCTTGTGCTTCGGTTTTTTACATCAGAGAACCCGATTACTGGGCTTCATCGCGGAAGACAACAAGTCGCTTAGGAGCAACCTTGCCATCATCATTCACTTCGGCAACACCAATGAAAAGTTTCTCTTCACCGGAAGTCATTCGAAGTGGTGTTCCTTCTGGAGCACCGAATACCTGCACCGGCATACCATGCTGAACCAAGTTAGTCAGTTCTGCATTAAGGTTTACTTCCGGTAGATCTTCTACCGCGGTATCCATTGGTAGCAATAGTGGATCAAGTAGATCTTTTGGCGCAACTTCATCACGATGTGCTTGCTCAAGCAGCTCGTTAAGTTGCTCTAAGGTTACCATCTTCTCGTATGGGTATTTGGCTACACCAGTACGACGCAACATAGTTACGTGGGCACCACAACCAAGCATCTCACCAAGATCATCAACGATAGTACGAATGTAAGTACCTTTTGAACAATGTACTTCCATCTCTACTTCATCACCTTCAAAGCGGTGAAGTACGATTTCATACACATTGATCTTACGTGATTCACGAGGAACTTCGATACCTTTACGCGCATATTCGTATAGCGGTTTACCCTGGTACTTCAATGCTGAGAACATTGAAGGTACCTGATCAGATTCACCACGGAACTTATCAATACACGCTTCAAGTTTCTCAAGGTTCACATCCACTGGACGCGTCTCTACGATTTCACCATCTGAGTCAGAGGTGTCGGTACGCTCACCCAGTTTAGCGATGACTCGGTAACGCTTGTCTGAGTCCAACAGGAACTGTGAAAACTTAGTTGCTTCACCAAGACAGATCGGCAGCATACCCGTCGCTAGGGGATCCAGTGCACCTGTATGACCTGCTTTTTCGGCAAAGTAGATACGTTTTACTTTCTGCAGCGCATCATTCGATGAGATACCTGTTGGTTTATCTAACAGGATAACACCGTTGATTGGACGACCTTTACGACGACGAGCCATTAGCTGTCTTCTCCAGTCTGGTCCTCTTCACGGCCAGCGTCTTGCTGCTTACGCTTATCTTCGTTAACAACTTCAGAAACAAGGTTAGACATACGCATACCTTCAACCAAAGTGTTGTCGTAGTAGAAACGAACTTCTGGAGTCAGACGCAGACGAATGCGCTTGCCTAGCATCATACGGATATGAACTTCATGCTCACGTAGCGCTTCAAGACAAGACTCAGGCGTTTGCTCACCAACACAAAGGAAGGTTACAAATACTTTTGCGTACGCCAGGTCACGTGACACTTCTACATCAGAAATGGTCACCATACCCAGACGAGAATCGCGAACTTCGCGCTGAAGAATCAGAGCAAGTTCTTTTTGCAGCTGTTGTGACACTCGCTGCGTGCGGCTAAATTCTTTTGACATATCTTTTCTCTTATTAGAAAGAATGGGGGGATGGTCGTAACCAGCCCCCCATGGCGTATTCAACAACCAATTACAGCTTATCTTAAGAAGATATCGCTCGTAATTTTAGTCAATTAGTCAAGAGTACGTTTAATTTCAACGATTTCGAATACTTCGATCTGGTCACCAACGCGAACATCGTTGTAGTTCTTAACGCCGATACCACATTCGTAGCCACTCTTAACTTCCTGAACGTCATCTTTAAAGCGACGTAGTGATTCTAGCTCACCTTCGTAGATAACAACGTTATCACGTAGTACACGGATAGGGTTGTTACGCTTAATCAGACCTTCAGTAACCATACAACCAGCGATTGCGCCCAGTTTCGGTGACTTAAATACGTCACGAACTTCAGCAAGACCAATGATCTCTTGCTTGAATTCTGGAGCAAGCATACCGCCCATTGCTTGTTTAACTTCGTCAATCAATTGGTAAATGATTGAGTAGTAACGTAGATCAACGCTTGCTGCTTCAACCGCACGACGCGCAGATGCATCAGCACGAACGTTAAAGCCAAGGATGATAGCGTTAGAAGCTTCTGCTAGTACTACGTCAGTTTCAGTAATACCACCAACACCTGAACCCACGATGTTCACTTTAACTTCTTCAGTAGACAGTTTCAGTAGTGAGTCAGAGATAGCTTCAACAGAACCTTGTACGTCAGCTTTCAGTACTACGTTTAGTTCAGCAACTTCACCAGCAGCCATGTTAGAGAACATGTTCTCTAGCTTAGATTTCTGCTGACGAGCAAGTTTCACTTCACGGAACTTACCAGCACGGTAGTTAGCAACTTCACGTGCTTTACGCTCATCACGTACTACAGTCGCTTCGTCACCTGATGAAGGTACACCTGAAAGACCTAAGATCTCTACAGGGATAGAAGGACCAGCTTCTGTGATCTCTTTACCTAGTTCATCACGCATTGCACGAACACGGCCGTATTCCTGACCACAAAGAACGATGTCGCCTTTGTTTAGTGTGCCTGATTGAACAAGTACTGTAGCAACTGGACCGCGACCTTTATCTAGACGAGATTCAACAACTACACCAGACGCCATGCCTTCTTTAACCGCTGTAAGTTCAAGAACTTCAGACTGAAGAAGGATTGCTTCTAGAAGACCGTCGATGTTTGTACCCTGTTTCGCAGAGATGTGAACAAACATGTTCTCACCGCCCCACTCCTCAGGAATTACGTCGTACTGAGCTAGCTCATTCTTAACGTTATCTGGGTTTGCGTCTTCTTTATCGATCTTGTTCACAGCAACAATCAGTGGAACTTCTGCCGCTTTCGCGTGCTGAATCGCTTCGATTGTTTGTGGCATTACGCCATCGTCTGCTGCTACTACTAGTACAACGATATCTGTCGCTTGAGCACCACGAGCACGCATAGCGGTAAACGCCGCGTGTCCAGGAGTATCAAGGAAAGTGATCATACCGTTGTCAGTTTCTACGTGGTATGCACCGATGTGCTGGGTAATACCACCCGCTTCGCCAGATGCAACGTGTGTGCGACGAATGTAGTCAAGAGTCGATGTTTTACCGTGGTCAACGTGACCCATGATAGTAACAACAGGAGCACGAGGAACCGCTTCAGCGTTGTTGTCACGATCTGACAGTACCGCTTCTTCCAGCTCGTTCTCTTTACGTAGAATTACCTTGTGACCCATCTCTTCAGCAACTAGCTGAGCAGTCTCTTGGTCAATCACTTGGTTGATAGTCGCCATAGCGCCCATCTTCATCATCACTTTGATAACTTCAGTGCCTTTAACAGACATCTTGCTAGCAAGTTCAGATACAACGATTGTTTCGCCGATCACAACGTCTGCTTTAGCAACAGTCGCTGTCTTATCGAAGCCTTGTTGCATTGAAGTTGGCTTAGCCAGCTTACCTTTGTTGCGACCTTTGCCACCACGTTGGTTACGACCACCGCGGTTTTGATCATCATTGCCAGCAGCTTTTTTCTTCTTCTTACGACGGCCGCCTTCTTCTTTACGGTCAGCAGCATCTTCTGCTTCACGAGCGTATGTAGAAGTCGTTACGTGGTAGTCAGAGTTTTCAAGCTCTTTCTTTTTCTTCTCTTCTTCACTCCAACGAGCTTCATTTTCTTCAGCTAGTTTACGTGCTTCTTCAACAAGCTTGGCAGCTTCTTGTTCAGCTTTACGTTGGGCTTCTTCTTCCTGACGACGCTTTAGCTCGTCAGCTTCTTTCTTCGCTTGCGTATTAGCGTCCGCATTTTTTGCATTCATGTCTTTCTTAGCCTTATCAGCTTGTACGCGTTTTGCCTTTTCTTCAGCTTCACGTTTTGCATCCGCTTCTCGCTTCGCTTTTTCTTCGGCCTCGCGTTGTGCTTTCTCTGCAGCTTCACGTTTTGCTAGCTCTTCAGCCTCACGCTTCGCAAGCTCTTCAGCTTCACGCTTTGCTGCTTCCTCAGCCTCACGTTTTGCGTCGTCTTCGATAATGCTGCGCTTCACATAAGTTCGCTTTTTGCGTACTTCTACTTGAACATCCTTACTCTTGCCACCACCAGCATTTACACTAAGTGTGCTGCGAGTTTTACGCTGTAGAGTTAAACGAGTTGGCTCAGATTCACCTGAAGTGTCACCGTGCTCTTTCTTAAGGTGAGTCAGAAGCTTCTGCTTTTCGTCGTCAGAAACCTGGTCACCACTCGCTTTCTTCATACCAGCGTCAGCAAGTTGTTCAATTAAGCGGTCCACTGGAGTTCCAATTTCTTCACTCAGTGCCTTAACAGTAATTTGTGTCATCCGCTTTCTCCTTGCTGAAAAATTATTCTTCGTCGCCGAACCAACAAATGTTACGAGCTGCCATAATTAGCTCACCCGCACGTTCTTCGGTCAGGCCTTCAATACCTTCAAGGTCATCGATGCCCTGATCAGCCAGGTCTTCTAGTGTCGCAACACCTTTAGCTGCCAGTTTAAATGCCATCTCGCGCTCTAGGCCTTCTAGGCCAAGTAGGTCTTCAGCTGGCTCAACACCTTCGAAAGACTCTTCCTGTGCTAGCGCAAGAGTAGTTAGTGCATTCTTAGCACGATTACGTAGTTCTTCGACTAGATCTTCGTCTAGGCCGTCTACTTCAAGTAGTTCGTTAACTGGAACGTAAGCTACTTCTTCTAGAGTAGAGAAACCTTCTTCAACAAGTAGTTGAGCAAAGTCTTCTTCAATGTCTAGGTGCTTCATGAAGCCTTCAATTGCAGCTTGAGACTCTTCTGCGTGTTTCTTGTGAAGATCTTCAACTGTCATTACGTTCAGTTCCCAACCAGTTAGTTGAGATGCAAGACGTACGTTTTGACCGTTACGACCGATAGCTTGCGCCAGGTTGTCAGCTTCAACTGCGATATCCATAGCGTTAGCATCTTCATCAACGATGATAGAAGCAACGTCTGCTGGAGCCATTGCATTGATAACGAATTGCGCAGGGTTATCGTCCCAAAGAACGATATCAATACGCTCACCGCCAAGCTCACCAGAAACCGCTTGTACACGTGCACCACGCATACCAACACACGCACCAACAGGGTCAATACGCTTGTCGTTAGTTTTCACTGCGATTTTCGCACGAGAACCTGGATCGCGAGCTGCGCCCTTAAGTTCAATGATCTCTTCCGCGATTTCAGGAACTTCAACACGGAATAGTTCAGCTAGCATTTCAGGCTTAGAGCGAGTAATGAATAGCTGGAAGCCGCGTGCTTCTGGAGCCACTTTGTATAGTAGACCACGTACACGGTCACCTGGACGGAAGTTTTCACGAGGAAGCTGGTCATCACGTAGGATTACCGCTTCAGCGTTGTTACCTAGGTCAAGAACAACCGTTTCACGGTTTACTTTCTTAACAACACCAGTAACAAGTTCACCTTCGTTATCGATGAACTGTTCAACGATTTGTGCACGCTCAGCTTCACGTACTTTTTGTACGATTACTTGCTTAGCAGTTTGAGTCGTAATACGGTCGAATGTTACTGACTCAATATCGTCTTCAACGAAATCACCTAGTTGAATTTCTGCATCTTCGTATTGTGCAGCTTCTAGAGAGATTTCTTTTGTTGGGTTTTCTACTTCTTCTACAACTAACCAGCGGCGGAAAGTTTCGAACTCACCCGTTTTACGGTCAATTTCAACACGTACGTCAATTTCGATTTCGTGTTTTTTCTTAGTAGAAGTTGCTAGAGCAATTTCAAGGGCTTCAAAGATACGCTCACGAGGTACCGCTTTCTCGTTCGATACCGCTTCTACTACCGCTAAAATTTCTTTACTCATTTTAAATAGCCTCTAAGACTTTAATTAAAATTTAGGGATCAGGTTAGCTTTTGAAATGTTGCTTAGTGCGAACTCTTCTTCATTACCTTCAACGGTAACAGAGATAGTTTCACCATCAACTGAGTGGATAATGCCTTTCCACTTACGACGGTTGCCTACAGCCATTTTCAAAACGATGCTTACCTCGTGACCAATAAATTGTTCATAGTGTGCAGCTTTGAAAAGTGGTCTCTCTAAACCTGGTGAAGACACTTCAAGGTTGTAAGCCACTGTGATTGGATCTTCAACGTCCATAACCGCACTTACTTGACGGCTAACTTCCGCACAATCTTCGACATTGATGCCGTTCTCGTGGTCGATAAAGATACGCAACGTTGAATGCTCGCCTGCGCGAATAAATTCTAATCCAACTAACTCATAACCTGATGCAGCTACAGGAGCTTCAAGCATTTCAGTAAGTTGTCTTTCTAAACCAGTCATTTTAACCACTCCAGAAACAAAAAAGGGCTCACAGCCCATTTTTAAATTCCAAGCAAAGCTCTAAATTTCCGTACAGAAATTTAGATAACAAAAACC